>NZ_JAQMTI010000205.1:0-32965 GCF_028329225.1 Sphaerospermopsis kisseleviana CS-549
AACACTATACTTTATTATTTAATTCTGACACATTTTGCCTAATTTTTTAGTCAACTTATTCCATGTATACGTCAAATACTTGTAGTTTTGTATGTACTTGTATAGGTTTGTCTAGTAAATTGTCAACTTAGGACAAGCTCACCAAACATGATATTAACGCCAGCTTTTTTTGAGAATAAGGTTGTCAAACCTGAATTATTGATGCTTTATTGTCTTTGTTCATGTTCTTGCTCAAGATAGTAATTTTGTTCTAAGTAAATTTTAGAATAAAAATATACTTACATCAATAACTGCTCGCAAAAATTTAATAATATCTTGTTTTGTTGAAGCTGATTTTCTTTTCAGGAGCTATAGATAATCTATTATCAATCAAAAATTAAATTTATTAACAAAAAGCCCAATAAGACTTTAAATTACTCCACACACCAGCACATATCATCCAATTTCCACCAAAGATTGACATATTTCCATTTTGTCTCGTACAGATCGTAAATTCTCCGCTATACAACTCAAACCATCCGTATTTGTTGGATATTTAAATTCACTTTTTGCTGCCAAATTTGGTGATCTGTGATTGGTGATTGGGAAAAATAAAATTAATTACCCAGTCACCAGTCCCCAATCACCTACATTCCTTCTGCTTCTGCAATTTCTAACATTGTCTTGATCACAGAATCAGGGTTAAGACTGATAGAATCTATACCCAATTCTACCAAGAATCTAGCAAATTCGGGATAATCGCTGGGAGCTTGACCGCAGATACCGATCTTGCGATTATATTCTTTAGCGGTGGCGATCGCTTTAGCAATTGTCCGTTTTACAGCTTCGTTGCGTTCATCAAACAAATGGGCAACTAACTCTGAATCTCGGTCTAATCCTAATGTTAACTGTGTCAAGTCATTAGAACCAATAGAGAAACCGTCAAAGACTTGGCTAAATTCGTCTGCAAGTAGCACGTTACTGGGCAATTCGCACATTACATAAACTTCTAAACCGTTCTCACCACGAACCAAGCCATTTTTCGCCATCTCTGCAAGTACCCGTTGTCCTTCTTCGGGAGTACGACAGAAGGGAACCATGAGAACCATGTTAGTTAAACCCATTTCATCCCGTACCCGTTTCATAGCTTGACATTCCAGGGCGAAACCTTCACGGTAACGAGGATCATAGTAGCGAGAAGCACCACGCCAGCCGATCATCGGGTTTTCTTCTTTGGGTTCAAATTGTCTACCACCTAAGAGGTTAGCATATTCGTTACTCTTGAAATCAGACAACCGAACTATCACAGGTTTGGGATAAAATGCTGCGGCAATTGTACCAATACCTTGCGCCAATTGAGCAATAAAGAATTCAGCTTTATTTTCATATTGGGCGGTTAACTCAGCAATTTTATATTTTGCTAGTTCGTCTTCCAATTCATTAAAGTGCAACAATGCTAAAGGATGTGCCTTAATGTGGTTAGCAATAATAAATTCCATTCTTGCTAAACCCACACCATCATTAGGAATTGCTGTTAAACCTAAAGCCTCCTCTGGGTTGCCCACATTCATCATAATTTTAGTGCGGGTACGAGGCAAATCATCTAAAGGTAATTCTTGAATTTTAAAGTTTAACAAGCCTGCATAAACTCTGCCTGTTTCACCTTCAGCACAACTAACAGTTATTTCCTGTCCTGTCTTCAAAACTGTGGTCGCATTTCCGCAACCAACTATGGCTGGAATACCCATTTCTCTGGCGATAATTGCGGCGTGACAGTTACAAACAACTACAGGAGTATATTTGTCCGTGAAAACTAGATAATTATGATGATCGGCAACAGTAATATTATAAACTTCAGCGTCTACTGCATCTGCAACTTTCACAACTCGTTGCATTCGCAGATCACCTTGTAAAAGGTCTGCAAACTCACTCATTTCACCCAGTTGTTTATCGGAAATAAGTAAGTTTTTATCTCTTCTCAATTTGATTTGACTTGTTACATTGTCACTAAATAATTGATTAGCGGCAAAAAATCTAGTTTGAATACTTCGTGGAGTAGTGTCTCCTTTAACTCGTTGGGTATATTGTAAAATTTGCTCTAATTTTTCTACAATTTGGACATTGTAGATATTACGGTTTTTAGTAACTTGAGGAACAGTATTGATTTTCAAACAAGCAATAATCACAGCTTGTAGTAAGTTTTCCTCAGAAATATAGATGTTGATGCGGTTGTTAGCATAGCAACCATCACCATCAATTACACCTCCTAAAAATTGATAGGAAACTTCTGGAGTATTCTCTAAAAGAATTTGAGTAATCTGTTGTTCTTTTTCTTTTAAGTCATAGGCGATCGCCTGAGAATAAACACGATCAGCTGTATCTTGGCCTGTTACCTGTTTTCCTCGGATGTAACCTGAAGATACTGCTTTCTCACAAGTCGCAAAAGATTTACCATAAACAGCATTCATTTTTTCATTCATAGTAGCTATGAATGCTTGTTTTTCTGGTACAGATTTTTGGATAAACTGGACTTCTCCATGAGTTCGACTGGTGTAAATTGAACCGTCTGTAATAATTCCTCCCAAAAGATAAGCTAAATCTGCTGCTTGATTTTTGCTATTACCTAATGTGGGAATATTCTCAGATACAAGCACCATTTCTTGATTATTTAACATTTCTTGAATCTCAGTTTTGGTATATTCACCATTCCTAAGATTGACCATTTTATGATCAGGAGTTAACCGTAGGAAATTATCTCTAACTTTCCCAGTTTGAGATACACTCACACCAATTATTTGAGATGTCCGTTTCATTGCATCTATAATTGGTTTCCATTCCATCTGATGGGTTTTAGTGTTCAGGGCTAAAGTTGATAATCCTTGATATCCTTGTTCATAAATTTGTTGAATGGTCATAAAACCTTGATTTGTGAGAATTTTCGTTTCTCCATCAAAACAAGTTCTACCACCGGAGTTAGTGACAATAGCACTAGCTTTTTTCATAATCGGTTCCCAGTCCGGGTCTGTGCGGTTGGTGACTAACACTTCTCCGGCTTGGAATTGGTTAATTTGGTGAACATCGAGAATGACTCTAGCTTTACCTTGACCAATCATTTCGCCAACGCTACGACCTGTTAACAGAACATCACCTTTTTCTTTGAGAACATAAGTTCTGAGAAGAGTTTTCGATTTTTGTGATTGGACTGTTTCTGGTCTAGCTTGGACGATAAATAATTCTCCAGTAATCCCATCTTTTGCCCATTCAATGTCCATTGGCGTAAACATACCCCGGACTTGGGAATAATGGTCTTCAATAATGCAAGCCCAGTTTGCTAATTGTAAAATCTCATCATTGTTTAAAGCAAATTGGTTTCTTTCTGCTTCAGGAACGGAAACATTTTTGGTTAATTTTGTTCCACCTAAATCATAAACCATTTGAATTTCTTTTGTTCCCAAACGTTTTTGCAGAATGGGTTTAAATCCTTGTTTCAAGGTAGGTTTAAATACTAAATATTCATCGGGGTTAACAGCACCTTGAACCACGTTTTCACCTAAACCATAGGCGGCGGTAATTAAAGCTGCATCTTTAAAGCCAGTTTCTGTGTCAATGGAGAACATCACACCAGAACAAGCCATGTCAGAACGTACCATTTTTTGCACACCTACTGACAGTGCAACTTCAAAATGATCGAAACCTTTGAGTTGACGGTAGGAAATTGCACGATCTGTAAAAATCGACGCAAAGCATTTATGACAAGATTCTAATACGCTTTTAAGTCCGTGAACGTTGAGGTAAGTTTCTTGTTGACCAGCAAAACTGGCATCCGGTAAGTCTTCTGCGGTAGCACTGGAACGCACTGCAACGTCGGTGTCTTCACCGTATTCTTGACATAAAGCTTGATAGGAACGGGTGATCGCTTCTTGCAAGTCTATCGGAAATGGCGTTTCTAACATTAGCAACCGGGCTTGCTTACCACATTGTCGCAAATTGTCAACATCTTCTACATCTAAAGTTGCAAAAATCTTTCTTAATCTGGTTTCTAAACCTGCGGCTTTGATGAAATATCTATAAGCATAAGCTGTGGTAGCAAAACCTGTAGGAACTTTCACTCCTTTAGGTTGCAACTGCTGAATCATTTCTCCCAAGGATGCGTTTTTGCCACCGACAAAGGGTATATCTGCAATACCAACGGTATTAAAAGGCAGGACTAAAGCCTCTTCTTTGTTAAATTGGCTGCTTTGTTGATTGGGTCGCATTTGCACCATGATCTTGAGTCCTTTAAAACTTACAAATTTTTTTGATTTTGATGCAGAAGCTTTTACTAACTTTTACTAAGTTGTTCTGCTTTTCGCTTCCATAATTATTTTTATATAAATAAAATCTGAGGAACTTGTGAAGATAAAAATTTAACGAAATGTGAATAGGACTTACGCAAGATGTGACTGAAAACCTTATTCTTGCGTAGGGGTAATTCATGAATTACCCCTACTTTCGTTCCCTTTTGCGTAAGTCCTGGTGAAGTAAATATTGTCAATTTGTTTCGCAATATTACGATATATTTTGATAATTAATTAAATAAACCTCACAATTTCCTCACATTTTTCAAATATTTTATATATCAAATTTATATATCAAAACGTAAAAAAATGGTTCTTCAGTACATAGTATGCAAAATCAATCTCAAAAAACTGCGGAAGGCTTAATATACATAAGACATAAGCTACAAATATTGGATATTATTACAAAAATTGCCTCTTGACCCTGATCCTTCCTGTTCCCTATCCCCTATCAGTTTAGCATACTAAGTACGGTAGAGCCAAAAAAATTAGCTTAACATTTTCAACCCTTAAAGCCATTGACTGATCAAGTTTTTCTAACTTTTTTGAATTTATTGATTATGAATCATATTTTTGATTTTATCTACATCTGCCATCATCACAACTACCCCTTCTATTTTTTTGTCGATGAGGGGGTTGAGAGCAACATAACATTGGATTTGTTTGCCTCGGCGATTTGTAGCGGCTAAAATCATTTCTTGGAAATCTATTTTACCAGATAGAATATCACGAATAGGCGATCGCAACTCTTCCACAGGTAAACTAATATCTAAACTAAATAGAGATTTATTGATCACTTCATCATTGCGTAATCCCCATAAATCTTCTACAAAATTATTCCAAATTAAAATGTTAAAGTTTGGGTCAATGACAACCATTCCTGTTTGCAGGCTTTTAAGAATGGATGTAATAAAAACATTGGTGCGGTTCAGTTCTAAAGTGCGATCGCTTAACTCATAATTAATTGTTTGTAATTCTTCATTTGCAGATTGCAATTCTTCATTCATTGTTTCCAATTCTTGATTACTAGACTGGAGTTCTTCGTTAGTTGTTTCTAATTCTTCATTAGTAGATTGTAGTTCCTCGTTGGTAGTTTCTAATTCTTCATTAGTAGATTGTAGTTCCTCGTTGGTAGTTTCTAAATCTTGTCGAGAACGTTGCAATGCTTCTTGCAATTGGACATAACGGGTGACATCATTAAAACTTATGCTCACACCTAGTAAGCTGAGATTATCGTCTTGTAAAGGTGTGATCCGCACATCCAAGTATTGCTTTTCTGAATTTGATAAATAGCGTTCTACATTTGTAAGATTGATAGGACGATGTTCTTTGTATGCCCTTTCTATTAGCGATCGCAATTCTATTGGTCGATAGGAAATTTCCAACTCGTGAAAAGGACGATCTAAATCTCTCATTGATAAACCAAACAAACTGCGAGCTTGCTCATTGATAATCACTAATAAACCATTGATATCAATGACTATCTCCGCTACTGGGGTTGCATCAAAAGCCAACTCTTGCAAGCGAATGTGTTTAGATAAACGACGATTAGATTCATCATCTGCTGAATTTGCCATAACTAATAGGCGATCGCGTAAATTTGTTGATGATAACTTAGTAAATATTCTATTTTTTAAGTCTACAGGCATAAACAAATTAGAATACATCAGCAGCATCTCGGCTTTACCTAAAAACAAATAGCCAGTATCCTTCAGTGCGAAATGAAACCTCGCCATTATTCGCCCCTGCACCTCAGAATTGAAATACATCAATGTGTTGCGACACACCAACAAATCTAACCGAGAAATCGGCGCATCTAAAAATAAATTATGACGACCAAAAATTACACACCGACGCAAGTCTTGACGAAATATATAATTATTCCCGGCTAAATCAAAATATTTATCCAGTAGTTCCGTTGGCACTTTATCAATATCTTTCGCTGAATATACAGACTGACGTGCCTGATTGAGAGATTCTTCATCAATATCTGTAGCGTAAATTTTGACTCGATGACGAAACTCTTCGACTCCTAATGCTTCAGTAAACAGTATTGCTATAGTATAAGCTTCTGCTCCCGATGCACAACCAGCAGACCAAATGCGAATCTGTTCACTATTTTTTTTGCCTTTAATAATATTAGGTATGATTTGCTTTTCTAAATATTCCCAAGCAGCAGCATCCCGAAAAAAGTCAGTAACATTAATCAAAATGGTATTGAACAAATAATTAAATTCTTCTGGGTGAACTTCTAGATAATCTATATAGTCACTAAAATTTTCTATACTTAAGGTTTGTAGCCTCTTAGTAACTCTACGTACCAAAGTTGAACGTTTATAGCCAGTAAAATCAAAACCCCGATTTTGTCTAATATAAGTAAGTAAATTTTCAAAGTTGGCAGGTATTTCTAGGAAAGTCATAGGGTCAAAAATGGATAATCAGGTCTCAAGATAATAGACATAGACATAGTTTGTTGAGTATGCTTAATAACTTTTCACGCATCCTCTCAATATAAATCACATTTTATTTATAAAAAAACCTTATATCTCTAATATTTAAATTCTATGTATAAAACTGCAACTATAAATTTAGTGATAAAATATCATAAAAATGATATTGCATTTACCAAGTTAGTGAGGTACAAAGTTTTTTATCTTCAGGAATTGGGAATTGGGAATTGGGAATTGGGAATTGGTAACAGTAAATAAATTAGGGTGTACCTCATGAGACTAGGAAACGCTGTATAGTCTTATCGCTTAATTTGCCTGGACTTATAAAAACAGGACTGGAATATTAAAAAATGTGGGTCTTCATTACATATTATGCTAGATTGCGTTTGCAAAAACCATAAAACCCTTATGATATAATAAATACGGGCATTATTTATTAACATTTTAGGTATTTTTTATGGGATATGGCTTTTTGCCTTTATTTTTAAACACATTTTTGATGTTTAATTAATAGTTTGGCATACTAGTACAGCACGGGGTAAATAAACCAACCATTCTCAATCGCTAAAAAGCTTACGACTTATTATTTTTGACTTTTGACTTTTGACTTTTGACTTTTGACTTTTGACTTTTGACTTTTGACTTCCGCGAAGCGGTACTAGGTACTCAAGAACCAAAATTTTTCCCTGTTCCCTGTTCCCTCTTACCCAATTAGTAATTTAGCATAATAAGTACCGAAGAACCAAAGACGTTAATCATAAGCTAAAATTTAACCAATAGTCATGAAAAAAGTCAAGTAGACAAAATAAATATCTTCCCAAAGACATAGGAAGTTAAAACTCATACAGTGCTTTTTATTCATCTTCAATTTCTAATATTCTCTTAGCTTCTAAAAGCATAAGCTTATGCTCTTCACTAACAGTAGGATATTGTAAATTTAATTCTTTTAATTTAGTGCAGATAATATCCGACACAACCAACCTGGTAAACCACTTGCGATCGGCAGGTATAATATACCAGGGTGCATATTCTGTACTGGTGTGGTTAAAAACGTCTTCATAAGCCATCATGTAATCATCCCAAAAACCACGTTCCCGCACATCACTAGGGGAAAATTTCCAATGCTTTTCTGGTGATTCAATTCTATCTAAAAAGCGTTTTTTCTGTTCTGCTTTTGAGACATTGAGAAAAAATTTCATAACAACAATTCCATTATTCACCAAATATTTTTCAAAATTATTAATTTCCTCAAACCGCTGCTGCCAGATTTGATTACCATGCGGAATATAATGCAGTTGTTGTTTTTCTAAAAGTTCTGGATGGACGCGCACCACCAACAATTCTTCATAATAAGAACGGTTGAATATACCAATTCTTCCCCGTTCGGGTAAAGCTTTCATTGAACGCCACAAATAATCATGATCTAATTCTTCATCACTAGGTGCTTGAAAGCTAAAAACCTGACATCCTTGAGGATTCACCCCAGACATCACGTGTTTAATAGTGCTATCTTTACCAGCAGCATCCATCGCTTGCAAGATAATCAGCACAGCATAAGTATTTTGAGCATAGAGAATATTTTGATAATTCGCTAATTCTTTGATACCAGCTTTTAATTTTCTTTTCGCCTCAGCTTTTTCATGATATTCAGCTTTATAACTGGGGTCATAATCATCTTTTAAGGAAATTTTAGCCCCTGGAGAAACAATAAACGGATCATGATTCATCTGTAAAAAGCACCTGATTAGAAATGATTTAGAGATTTTGTTGGTAATAGGTGACTGGGGACAGTGAAGAAGCAGGGGAGCAGGGAGCAGGGGGAGGTTAATAACCCAATTACCAATTACCAATTACCAATTACCAATTACCAATTACCAATTACCAATTACCAATTACCCATTATCTGATTGTAACTTTTCCAGTCGTGCTAAAACTTCCTGACTGTGAATAGTGGGATTGACTTTGACAAAAGTTTCCTGCAAGATACCCTGGGGATCGATAATAAAACTATGACGCATGGATACATAGCCAATCCAAGAACCATAAGCTTTACTAACAGCGCCATCAGTATCCGCCAAAAGGGGGAATTTTAAACCCTCAGAATCACAAAATTCGGCGTGGGAATCAATATCATCCGCACTGACACCAATAATCTGAGTATTTTTTTCTAGATATTTGGGTAAGTCTTGTTGAAAACGCCGCGCTTCAATTGTACAGCCAGAGGTGAAATCTTTGGGATAAAAATATAAAACTACCCACTGACCACGTAAGTCAGAAAGGGAAATTTTACCATCTCCTGTATTGGTGGGTAAGGTAAAATTAGGCGCGGGTTGGTTGATTGCAGGTAGTTTACCACCCAAAGCAGCAGCAGTGGGGGTAAAGTTCAGCCAACTAATGAAGGATAAACAACCAGCCAATAAAATGGTAATAAAATTGCGTCGTGAAATCATTGTTGCAAACCAGAATCATAACTTAACATAAGTTAACATTCTTTCGAGTTCCCGGACTGCTTGAAGAAGTCGGGGATCTTAGGGACTTCCAAGAAATAAATTATCCAATCTTATGGGAGATTATCCAATCTTGTGGGATGGGCTTCTAGTCCGTCCGGGTTTAAGGGCAGGCTGTCCGGCCTACCCCACAAGAATTAATTGTATATTTTTTTATCTGGAAGTCCCTTATCTCAGCGGATTTTCTGTACTTTCAATATATTGACTATCCATGAGGAAAGTACCTCTAGCAAAACGTACACCCCAATATCCTCCAGGACGGCGGTCAATAACTATACCTTCTTCACCGACGCTAATCACATCAGGAGGACGTAACATGGGCATGGGGTCAGCAGTTTTAATGTATGGTGGTAATGTGACGACACGGACTTTACCGCCAATAGGAAATTCTGGAGACATTTTAAGAACATTAGCAGTTGTAAATTAATTTATTGTAAATGCAAATAGGAATACCTTGTTTGTTTATGCGTGGTGGAACATCACGGGGACCCTATTTTATCAAACAGGATCTACCCAGTGATGAAATATCAAGAAACAATGTTCTCTTGGCGGTGATGGGTTCGCCAGATGAACGACAAATTAACGGTATTGGTGGTGGTACAACTCTTACCAGTAAAGTAGCAATCCTATCGCCATCTCAACATCTATGGGCAGATGTAGATTACTTATTTGCCCAGGTCAACGTACTTCAGCCAAAAGTTGATTTTGCACCCTCCTGTGGTAATATTCTGGCAGGTGTTGGACCAGCTGCAATAGAAAGAAATTTGGTTGCAGCTGTAGATGGCAAAACTACAGTTAAGATTCATGCCGTTAACACAGGTTCACTCATTGAAGCTGTGGTGTGTACACCCGGTGGTCAGGTAACTTACGAAGGTAATACAGTCATTGATGGTGTACCTGGTTCAGCAGCACCGATTTTACTCAACTTCATGAAAATTGTTGGTTCTAAGACGGGTAAACTTCTACCCACTGGTTATACAAGTGAAGAAATTGAAGGAGTACAAGTCACCTGTATTGATGTTGCCGTACCAATGGCGATCGCACAAGCTCAAGCTTTTGGTAAAACAGGTTATGAAACTAAGACAGAATTGGATGCTGATACTGCTTTTTTGCAGAAGATCGAGGTAATTCGTCGTTTGGCAGGTGAAAGAATGGGATTAGGTAATGTTGCCAACAGTGTAATTCCCAAATTCGCCATTATTGCCCCACCACGTCAGGGAGGTAGTATTACTTCCCGCTACTTTGTTCCAGATACTTGTCATGCTGCTCATGCTGTCACTGGTGCTATATGCGTGGCCTCCTCCACTTTACTGCCAGGTTCTGTTGCTGATGGTATTGCCAAAGTGACAGACTCCCAGCAGCAAAATATCATTATTGAGCATCCTTCGGGAAAACTAGAAATTTCCTTAGTTATTCATCAGGAAGGATCAGAAATAGTCATTGAGCGTGCAGGGGTGATCCGAACAGCCCGGTTATTATTTTCTGGTAATGTTTATGTTTCTTCTCATCTATGGACTTAGGGACTTTCAACTCAAAAAAATACTGAAAACCTTATTTCCTGTTTCCTGCTCCTTCCTCTACCCTGCCCACACAAATAAATTTAGAAATCAAACCGGACTACTATATGTCAGATTCAGAGACAAAACTTCAGCATGAAATGAAACGAGAATTAGGTTGGTTTGATACTACCATTATTGGACTAGCCTCAGTTATCGGTGTAGGTATTTTTGTTAGTCTTGGTATAGCTGCTGGACTATCTGGTTTGGCTGTAATTTTTGCATTAATTTTAGCTGGATTATTATCAGCTTGTAATAGTTTGAATCTGGCTCAACTAGCAGCAAATCATCCCGTTAGTGGAGGAATTTATGAATATGGTTATAAATATCTCAACCATTGGCTAGGATTTACTGGTGGCTGGATTTATCTGTTAGGTAAAACTGCTGTTGCAGCCACGGCGGCTCTTGGTTTTGCTGGCTATTTCCTTAATGCTTTAGGACTATTTGACAAAGGGTTAATTGTACCTGTTGCTGAAGTTGCTGTTGTCATACTTACCTTAGTTGTGCTTGGAGGGATGAAGCGTTCTAAGATAGCGACAACAATAACAGTTTTTATCACCATTTTCTCCCTGTTTTTCTTAATAGTTACTGGGTTATTTGTTCATGCTAGTACAGGATTTGAATATTTAACTTTTATTCCAGAAAATTCAGGTAATTTGCTCCAACATTTGCTAGAATCTACTGCTTTAATGTTTGTTGCTTATAATGGTGCTGCTCGTATTGCTATGGTTGCTGAAGAAATCAAAGAACCACGTAAAAACATCCCTAAAGCAATTTTATTGACAATTTTCATTACTCTAGTCCTGTATGTAGGAGTAGCAATAGTTAGTTTAGGTTCTATTGGTGCAGATGCTTTAAGTGATACAACAGCACAAACAGCTTCTTTAGAAAGAGTAGCTTTAAGTTTTGGTATTCCAGGCGCATCTAAGATATTAGCAATTGGGGCTACTACTGCTATGCTTAGTGTCCTCCTCAGTATTATTCTGGGATTATCTCGCCTACTATTAGCAATGGGAAGACGGGGAGATATGCCCAACTTTATGGCCAAGTTAAATAGTTCTGAGACTACACCTTATTGGGCAGTATATTTTATCTGTGCCGTGATTATGCTTTTGGTTTTAACAGGTAATGTGAAAACTACTTGGTCTTTTGGTGCTTTTGGTGGTTTATACCGTTGTGTTATTGTTAGTTTAGCAGCCTTAAAATTAAGTGATGAAGAACGATTGTATCCTAAATGGTTAAGCTGGATAGCTTTGTTATCCTGTCTGTTTTTAGCTTTTTGGATAGAGTGGCAGATATGGTTAATCAGTTTTGGTTTAATTGGTATGGGTTTAATATGGCATTTTGCTATCCATAAAATTAAGCTATCTGAAACTATAAATAAACCTATTCCATAGCCTGATGTTATAGCAGGAAATAGGGAATAGGGAACAGAGTTGAATACAGGATTGAGAATGAATTAGATTTTTCGAGTTAGTTATTCTTGATAATTGGTAAAAAATGTACTGGCGATAAGTTTTCCTCAGACATAACCACATATATCTCCCCATAATAAATGACATTCGTCAACCATAAATATTACTAGCTCTCCTGCCTCTATTTCCGCTCTTCGCGTCTCCAACAACTCACAAATCTCTTTTTTTTTGAGTCCACTAATTCTTGGTTATATTTTGGATTATTTGCCTGTGTTTTCTTCCAGCTAATATTAGCAGCATCAAATATCTCGTAGTAACTTTGTTTTGAGGCGAATGTCACTCCATATTTTGAGGCTATATGATACTCTAATTCATTCAATGTCCATTTTTCTTTAATTTGCAACCATTCCATTACCTCGGCACGTTGAATATTAGAAAGAAATCCTTTACTTCCTTTGTACTTGAGTTTTAAACCATCAATTCCCTTTTGAAAAAACGCTTTCTTGTAGGTACTAATAAACCCAGATGAGACATCTAATATTGGCATTATCTCCTCATGTTTATATCCACGTAGCAACATTTTTACTGCTGTAGCTCGCTTAATCTCACGTGGCTCTTGACTATTTTTGATAAAATCCTCTAATAATTGTATCCACATTTGTAGCCCACACCCCAGTTCTCAAATTTACTTTTTTCCTATTTCCGTATTTTCTCACAAACTGCTCAGGATTGCTATAGGGCTTTTTTTATGCAAATAATTTTAGACATTCCTGCCTTAAAATTCCTTTTGTTACCTTGATATTTCTAAATGATTTAGCGATAACTTCTTCACAAGATATATTAATTTGTCCTTGATTTATAGCAATTAAATCTGCAATTGAAGCACCATAAATAATTTCTGATATCCCCGTCCATACACAAGCACTAGCGCACATGGGACAAGGTTCACCTGTGGTATATATAGAATAACCATCTAAAGCCGGATTTTTCAGTTTAGCGGTTAAATTACGAATAACATTAATTTCCGCATGGGCTGATGGATCACTGTCTCTACTGACAGTATTATAAGCTCCTGCAACTACTTGATTATCTTTAACTATCACCGCACCATAGGGCGCATCTCCTTTTTTTGCTTCTTCTATGGCCAGACTCATAAAATATTCTTGGGATTCTTGGTTCATCTTTACAGGAAATTTAAATAGGATTATTCTTTATAATAGCACATTTTTGGCGTTTTTCTTATAAATTAGTTATTTTTTTGATGATATTATGATAATAAATCGAGCTAAAATAGAATTTTACTTAACAGACTTAGAAACACCAATTGGTAAAGCAATTAATTTAACAATTGCGTCTTTAGTTTTATTATCATCGGGAATTTTCGTAGCGGAAACTTATAATATTTCTCGTGATGCTCGTTTAGAAGTAAGAGCATTAGATACTTGCATATTAATAATCTTTACCATAGAGTATGCACTACGTTTATGGAGTTCAGAAAATAAACTTAAATATATTTTTAGTTTTTATTCAATTATTGATTTAATGGCTATTTTACCATCTTTAATTGGTTTTGTAGATATTAGATTTATCCGCTTATTGCGATGGTTCCGCATTTTGCGCTTACTGAGGTTTATAGATAGTAAATTTTTATTTGGTACTATTAGCAACGAAGATGGCGTAATTTTTACGCGGATATTATTTACTTTATTTGCCATCATCTTTGTTTATTCTGGCTTAATTTATCAAGTTGAGCATCCAGTTAACCCACAAAACTTTGGCACTTTTTTAGATGCCTTTTATTTTTCAGTGGTGACAATGACAACGGTAGGATTTGGAGATTTAACACCCATTTCTGAATTAGGACGTTTGCTCACAGTATTGATGATTTTAACAGGAGTTGCTTTGATTCCCTGGCAGGTAGGTGATTTAATTAAACGGTTGGTAAAAACCGCGAATCAGGTAGAAAATGTTTGTTCTAGTTGCGGTTTAGGTTTTCATGATGCAGATGCAGAATATTGTAAAAGATGCGGTACTAAGTTGCCTGTAAAATCACTCCAGCCCTAAAAGGATGTTTGTAAAGTCATGAAAGATACCCGCAAAAACCATAATAATCTAGATAGGGTATGAATATATCTGTAATAATTAAAAGATTTTATATCTACTTGGAGAAGTAAAACTACCAAATCTGATTTCTATCCCTAGATTTATGAATTACCGAGCAAGAATGCTTATAGTTGGGTTGTTAGGTGATGATTCACCTAATTTCGTAAGTGAGGCTAACAATCATGTCAAATCAAATAAATGCTACCAATTTATTTGTTGTTTTATCTGATGAAGCACAAGAATTTATCACTGGAGGGGCTGACTTTGAATTAGCTGGCAGTAACTTCGCTAATAGATTAGCAAACTTGCAAGGTACTACAACTTCTGGACCTAATGGTAGCACAGGTGACTCCATCGGTACAAGTTCTGCTGTGAACACCGCAGCCCAAGACTTTTTAGGATTAGGTGCGCCCATAGTTCCTCAAGTTGCAGCGTTGGGTGCAGCACCCGTTATCAATGGACAAGCCGCACCTACACCCGGTATTGGCAGTCCAATCGGTGGCGGTGGTCTTTTCGGTACTGCTGGCAGTCCTTTTGGCTAAATCTCCCCACCCTGTTAACCACTTACTCCCATAGATGGTCAAAAAAATCAGCTTTCACAACACTAGATCGCTTCGCCTATTTAGGTGATCAAAGAAGCAAATGCCTTGCTTCTTCTTGATGCCTCTAGCCAAAATCTGCAACTGTGATTCGCAGTAACTAACTAATTATTGCAGAAGTAACATTATTCAGTATTATGTCGGTCACATCAAGCTGTACCTCTATTTATGCGGTACTGCTGGTACTGACTAAATATTAGGGTTCTGGGTTTTTTATCCTTGGGAGTCAGTAAATAGCGGATTCTAGAGCGTCGATTCAGTAATGCTAGGTAATCTGTTTTTACCTTGTAGGGGCGAAGCATTCGGACGGAATATCAATGGTTTTAGCGATAGGTTATCACCCGAATGCTTCGCCCTGACGATTAATGAATCGGTGTTCTAGCAGCGATTATGTTTGCTTTCTTTTTGCCCAAAAGTAAACAGTAAGAAATCAGTTCATGCTCTGGAATCCTTTGTTGAAAAATTACGTAAGTGAGGCTAAAAATCATGTCCCATCAAATTATCTCGTCTGAATTGTTTGTTGTTTTATCTGATGAAGTACAAGAGTTTGTCACTGGAGGGGCTGACTTTGAGTTAGCTGGCAGTAACTTCGCTAATAGATTAGCAAACTTGCAAGGTACTACAGCTTCTGGTCCTAATGGTAGCACTGGTAGCTCCATCGGTACAAGTTCTGCTGTCAACACCGCAGCCCAAGACTTCTTGGGATTGGGTGCGCCCATAGTTCCTCAAGTTGCAGCCTTGGGTGCAGCACCCATTCTCAACGGACAAGGCTCACCTCTTGCCGGTCCTGAAGGTCTTGGTGGTCCCGGTGGTCTCGGTGGTCCCGGTGGCTCACAAGGGTAGGTATTTTACATTGTCGTGAGGGCAAGACTTGGGGGACAAGGAAGGACAGTGGACAAGGGAGGAAAACCGTACAAAATCATATTCTCTTGGTAACAAAAAGACTATTGTGCGGATAAAATCTTCCTTGTCTACTTTCCCTCCTTGTCTTCCTAGTCCTGCCTCAACAGATAATATTAAAAACCTACCCCTGTGAGGGTCCCGGTGGTCCTGGTGGTCCTGGTGGCTAAGGCGGTTTCTGTGATTTGCTGAACAACTGTCAATACTGTTCGGTTAAAAGTTTTTGTAGGTTGGCGTAGGCAGTCGCAACCCAACAAAAGCCTGTAAATGTTCGGTTTCCTAACGTCAAACGCCATTCGCCACAAGCCGGGAAACCCGTCCAAGGCGATGGCTCCCCAACCTACATAATTCTATTTTTTGGGCTTAACTGAAAAGTATTGGCTTGGGGGTGATCAAATAACCAAATTCTTGATTATTTTTAATCCCCCTACTCAAAAATCTGCATAGGAATTTGAATTGTTTTATTTTGGATATCGGGACTTAGGCTAACAATCATGTCATGTCCAATAGACATCTCCAGAAAAGAAATTATGGAACCTATTTATGGGGGCAGGTCGAAGCTTATGGGATATCTAGATGTCTGATTTTTCCGTTAAATTATCGCCCATAAGCTTCGCCCCTACAACTTATGACAAATTAATACATTCTATTTTGGAGAGGTCCAATGATGAAATTCAAATGGTTTATTGAGTTATCTGATCAGGAACAAGAATTTTTAACTGGTGGTAGTCAACCTCAGATTAGCAATAACAATTTTTCTCAAAGAGCCTAAAATACCACAGAGAATAACAGAAATACTCCACTAGGTAAAGTTTCTCGAACTAATACTGATTTTGCTGATGTCAATAGTGGCGCACAATCTATATTGTCATCTAATGAACCTGAAGTTTCTCCTTTTGGATCTGTTAATAATCTATTCCCCAACAACCCTAGATCATTCAATAATCCTCTGGGAACTCTAGGGATGTTTTAATGGATTTCCAAAAAGGTGAACAATAAAGGTGAACAATTATGTTACAAGATATCATGAAATCAGATTCATTAGTGCAGTTATCTTTAAAGCAACAAGAACTTTTGTTAGGTGGTCAAGGTCAACCTTTCAATGATCAATTTATTCAACCTCTTGCAGTTATACGAGGTCAACCAATTACTGCGCTGGGTCAAACTTTAAATGATGGTTCAAGCACTGTGTTGGGCAATAATACTTTACAAGGTTCAACTACTTCCGGTCTTTTTGGCAGTGTTGGAAACTCTACTGCACAGGGTAAAGGTGGTGCTACTGGCGCAGAAGATATTATGATTTTGCCACCATTCTCTGCTGCAAGTCAAACACTATAATTTTAGGGAACAGGGAATAGGAAATAAATTGGTGTGTAATTAACTAAACTGGGAAATGTTATATTTATTTCCTAGTCAAAAATCTCAACTTAGCTCACAACGGGCTAGTTTTTAATTCCCATACTTTAGGTAAAAAATTTCTTAGGGCAAAGCTACACAATAAAATTCTCTATAAAATTCATTTTTATTGGCTAAATCAGTAATTTAAAGCAATTTAAAGCGCAATTTACAATCATGTTTTGGGAATTTTGTGTTTTTCAGTAGGAAGGGGGGAGAGCTCACAAGGGTAGGTATTTTACATTGTCGTCAGGGCAAGACTTGGTGGACAAGGTGGACAAGGTGACAAGGGAGGAAAACAGTACAAATTATGTATTCTTAGTCACAAAAATAGTCCGTCAAAAAACCATTGTCCGTATAAAATCTTCCTTGTCCACTTTCCTTCCTTGTCTTCCTGGTCTTGCCTTCACAGATCATATTAAAAACCTACCCCTGTGAGAGGGGGGAGAGGAGATTCTTACTACTCGCTCAACGTAAGTGAGGTCTTTGAGGGAGTTTGAGCGTTCTCCTCGGTTGTTTTCTCAGCGTTGCCCACGTCAGAGATGTCAAGAAAAGTTTTTGCTATGGTCAGCTTTTTCTTTTCTTATCCCCCACTAATGATTATAGAGGATTCTTCACCATGATGTTTACTATTGTGAGCGACATATTTTATTTTTTTCATTCTGGTTCTGTTGAGTTGAGTCAACCTTTATGATGAGCCAGTATTTGGCAGTGTTGATACTTTAGGTATAACTTATATTCACCAAATATTCACCAAAAGATAGAGGTAAAGATACATTTTTTGATCACAATTCAGGAGTCAGGAATCAGAAAGTTTGAGAAATTGGTTAATTATCAAATAAGTATTTCTGGCATAAGTCTGAAAAAGCTGATTACTGATGGCTGATAGTTGAATGCTTACACGGGTTTTCCAATCAAGTTATGTGGAGTTATCTGAGCGGCTGAGATATCAAATGTAATATGAGATAATCCTGATTTTTGTTGATGTTTCAATCAAAAAGGTGGAACGTTGTGGATTCTTTACACCGCCATGAAAACTATGTTTGGAATGGGTCTGGTGATCCAGGTTCTGAACATCTGCAACCAGTTGAAATTAATGAGTTTCTGCCCCAAATTCACAAATGGACTAGCATTGGTGTGGGGGTAATGTTGACTATCTTTGTGGTAGGTGTAGGTTTAACTACTGTACTTGCTTATAAAGTGACGGTGAAAGTTCCAGGAACTATTAGACCTGTAGGGGAACTCAGGTTAGTTGAATCGGCTATTTCTGGCCAGGTGCAGAAGATTTTAGTCAAAGATAATCAGGTAGTTAATCAGGGAGATGCGATCGCTTATGTTGATGATTCCAATTTACAAACCCAAAAAAGCCAACTAGAAAGCAGTATTCAACAAGGTCAATTACAACTTGTACAAATTGATGCTCAAATAGGTGAAATCAATAATCAAATTTTGGCACAGACAAATTTAATCAATCGTACAATTATCGCATCAGAAGCTGAATTAGATGGTACTCAACGTAACTTTGAAGACCAACAAATTAAAGCTAATGCAGAAATGGCACAAGCAGAATTAGCTGTGAGATTTGCCAAATCACAGCTGGAACGCTTACAACAAGAAGGAGTTTTAAAAACCACAATCGAAGAAGCACAAACAGCTTTCAATCTTGCCAAGTTGCAGAGAGATAGATTACAGGCGATCGCTGATTCTGGTGCAATTTCTCGCAATATTTTGGAAGAAAAACAACAAGCTGTTAAATCTGCTAGAGCTAAATTAGAACAAGCTAAAAACGACGCTAAAACTCTTTTGGAGGAAAAAGTACAGGCATTTAAAGTTGCTCAAACAAATCTAGCGAAAGCGAGAACAGCTATCAATCCTAATAATTCTGCTGTCATTATTGCCTCTGAAAGAATTAAACAAGAACAAGCTAGGGGAGAAGCAAATTTAGCAGCTTTAAAAAAAGAACTTCAAACTCTATTACAACAACGTTTGGAAATTCAAAAACAACTAATTCGCACTCGTCAAGACCTGCTACAAACAGAAATTGATTTGAAAAAAAGAGTGATTCGCGCACCTATTACTGGCACATTATTACAATTAAAAATTCGTAACCCTGGACAGGTAGTACAACCCAGTGAAGCTGTTGCTCAAATTGCCCCTCTCAATGCTCCTTTACAAATCAAAACCTATGTACCTACTCAAGAAATTAACAAAGTAGAACCAGGTCAAAAAGTCCAAATGCAAGTTTCTGCTTGTCCTTATCCAGATTATGGTACTCTCAAAGGCATTGTCAAAAACGTTGCTCCAGATATTTTACCAGTTTCACCAACAAACCAAACTCAAAATTATACATCTACAAATTCCCTGGTTAATGGTTATGAAGTCACTATTGAACCAGAAACATTATATGTAGGTAGAGGTGAACGTAAATGTTATTTACAACCGGGAATGCAAGGTCGCACTGATATTATTACCCGTGAAGAAACTGTGATGCAATTTATTCTCAGAAAAGCCAGATTAATTACTGATTTGTAATAGGTAATAGGTAATGTGTAATGGGTAATTGGTAATTGGTGATTGGGAAAATACAAATAATTTCCCCCTACCTCCCCATACTCCTGAACTACTAAACTCCTGAACTACTGAACTACTCTATTATGTTTAATTTATTTCAACCTCAAAGAAAATACCAATGTATTTTACAAGCAAGCGAAGAAGATTGTGGAGCAGCTTGTCTAGCTTCCATTTGCAAATATTACGGACGTTTCTTAACCATAAATAAAAGTCGAGAAGCCGTAGGAACAGGACAACTAGGCACTACTTTATTAGGTTTAAAACGTGGATCTGATAATTTAGGATTTAATGCGAGAGCCGTTAAAGCCTCACCAGAACTTGTAGATAGAATCAACGAAATCCAACTACCAGCAATTATTCATTGGCGTGGTTATCACTGGGTTATTTTATATGGTAAAAAGGGTAAAAAATATGTAATTGCTGATCCGTCTGTAGGTATTCGCTATATTAAACGCGAAGAATTATTAGCAGCTTGGAATGGAGTCATGCTCTTATTAGAGCCAGATCCAGAGCGTTTTTCTCAACAACCCCAAGAAAAACCCCACGGTGGTTTTTTACGCTTTTTTATGCGGATTCTGCCCTATCGAGGACTGCTGACTCAAGTTTTAATTATTAATATTATCCTGGGTATATTAGCCCTGGGAACTCCTATTTTAATTCAATTACTTACTGATGATGTTTTAGTCCGAGGAGATATCCAGTTACTCACAGTAGTGGTATCTGCTGTTGTTGTCATGACCGTATTTAGTAGTAGTTTGCAAGTTATACAATCTACTATGATTGCCCATTTTGGTCAACGATTACAATTAGGATTAGTCTTGGATTTTGGCAGGAGAATACTGCAATTACCTTTGAGTTATTACGAATCTCGTCGTAGTGGTGAAATTACTAGCCGTTTGAGCGACATTAATGAAATCAATCAGTTAATTTCTCAGGTAGTAGTGCTGTTACCTAGTCAGCTTTTCATAGCCATTATTTCTTTTTGTGTGATGCTTTTTTATAGCTGGCAATTAACAATAGCAGTGATTATTTTTGGGGCTTTAATGACTCTAGCAACTCTGCCATTCTTACCCATATTGCAACAAAAAACCCGCAGTTTATTAGTTTTAGGTGCAGAAAATCAAGGTGTCTTAGTAGAAACTTTTAAAGGCGCACAAGTAATCAAAACAACTAATGCTGCTCCTCAATTTTGGGAGGAATTTCAAAGCCGTTTTGGTCGTCTAGCTAATCTTACTTTCAGCACAATTCAAATCGGAATTATTAACGGTACTGTTGCTAAACTTCTTTCTACTCTTGGTGGTGTAATTTTATTGGGTTTAGGCAGTATGTTAGTAATTAACAACCAATTAACTATTGGTCAAATGTTGGCTTTCAATGCTTTACAAGTGAATGTTTTAGCCTTAATTGGTATTGTGGTCGGATTAGTAGATGAATATTTCCGTTCTCAAACTGCAATTTCTCGTTTATTAGAAGTTATTGATGCCACACCAGAAGTTGTTGGCGGTAGTCAAAAACCAATTGTACAAATATCTGGTGATGCAGATATTCATTTTTCTCATCTGACATTTCACCATGCAGGGAGAGTTGATTTATTAGAGAATTTTTCTCTAAAACTTCCCGGTGGAAAGGTGATTGCTTTAATTGGTCAATCAGGTTGTGGTAAAAGTACCTTAGCAAAACTAATTGCAGGTTTATATGAGCCAACTTCAGGTAATATCCGCATCGGTGTTTTTAATATTTATGATCTTTCCCTTGATTGTTTGCGACAGCAAGTAGTTTATGTACCCCAAGAACCGCATTTTTGGAGTCGTTCAATTTTAGAAAACTTTCGTTTAGGAACTCCTTCTCTTCCTTTTGATCAAATTGTTCAAGCTTGTGAAATTGCTGATGCAGATGGTTTTATTAGTCAATTACCTAATAAGTATCAAACTGTGTTAGGAGAATTTGGTGCAAATCTTTCTGGTGGACAAAGACAACGATTAGCGATCGCACGGGGAATACTCACAAACCCACCGATTTTAATTTTAGATGAAGCTACCGCAGGATTAGATCCAGTTAGTGAAAGTCACGTTCTAGATCGATTATTGGAATCTCGCAAAGGAAAAACTACAATTTTGATTACCCATCGTCCTAGTGTGGTAAATCGAGCAGATTGGATCGTGTTAATAGATAAAGGTCAAGTACAACTCCAAGGAAGTATGGAAACTTTTCTGTCTCAAAAAGGAGAGCATTTAAAATTCTTAACTATATAACCGTCTTATTTAAGTGAGGAGTAATAATATGGCTGAAAGTACTCAATTCAATAATTCTCAATTAGTTAGATATCTTTCTGATGCAGAGCAAGAATCTCTAATTGGTGGGCAAATATCATCTATTTTAGGTAAAGTTAATTTATTTTTACAAAAAACTGATATCGAAACCGAAGGTAATAGTGATTTAACTCTGGCGACAGGTGACTCTACTTCAGAAAAGACTAAATATAAGTTATCGCAAATCACACTAAATACGTCTTTTGAATTTGGTTTACCAATATCTAATCGAGGCGTTAACCAAGGGAATAATTACCTGATAAATTTGTTGAATAATATATTTTACTGATTAGTAATCACGAATAATAAATACATATCATTGGAGACATATTTGTGTCTCCAAATTTGTTTTTATAGCCTACCAAAAGTAATAATTTATCATATCCAATATATTTCCATAGGTTAATTAAAAATTTATAAACGCTATTTATAAATAGATGTGTAGGAGTGTAATTCCTACTGTAGTAAGTGAGGCTAATTTTTATGTCAAATCAAATCATTCAATCTGATTTGCTTGTGGATTTATCTCCAGAAAAACAGCAAATTATATCCGGTGGAGGCTGTAAAGGCTATGGAGATGAAGATGAAGGCTATGGAGATGAAGATGAAGGCTATAATAATTGGGACAAATACAGTAAGCCCAATTATGAATCTTGTATCAATACAAAGCCAATGTGCTACAAACCAAGGCGTTTTCATTGTTGTTAATACATAATTACCTGAAGATTTATCCATTTTTTGCTTACTTTTTTGACTAGATTCAGTCAAAGTTATATCTATATTTTTGCACCCATAAAGGTATTTTACTGGCATGGGTGCTATCTATGCTAGATAATATTCACACGTAATCGATCATAGATCAATATATTAATTCCAAAATATTTTTTGCCTTCCACGATCATAAAAAATAAAGTGCAAATACTGATTTAATAAATATTAATTTAAAAAAAATGTGACTGAAAATACTTTTTTTCACTTTTTTATTGATAAGCCAAAAGAAATAAAAATAGATATGTTATTTCTAACTAGAGGATAATTTAAATTCTACATAACCTAGTTATAAATAAATCAATAGGTTGTCAACACCTATGCAAATAATTGAGGCTAACCATCATGTCAAATCAAAATATCACATCTGATTTACTTGTGGAGTTATCCACAAACGAACAACAACTTCTGTCTGGAGGAAAAAGATCTGGAGGAAAAAAACCGATCATCTGCTACGTTTACGAACCTTATCGCGAAACTAAGGTTCGTAAACCTCCTAGAGATCGTGGAAATATTGATTTTAATGATGACGGTTCTGATTCCGATTGATGACATTTACCACAGAAAGAGAAAAGAGAAAGCTTATATAAATGTCTCAAAATAAGTAAATTTTGAGACAATTTGGGTAGTCTCAGATGTTTTCTTATATTATTACATGGATCTTCCAGATATTACCAAGACAACTACTAGAGATAACCCTTCCCTTTCTCTTTATCTCCCCACCCGCATTTTATATTAATCTTTTTCATAAATCAAATATGCTTCTTATATATTGAAAGTTAATATACCAAAAGAAATAAAGAGAAATAAAAATATCTTTTTTATTTATAACCTGGAGAATATTAAAATAAGAGAAAATATCGTTATAAATAATGCAATAGGTTTTCAACACCTATGCAAATAATTATTGAGGCTAACAATCATGTCAAACCAAACCATTTCATCTGATTTAGTTATTGACCTATCCATAGATGAACAACAGCTTATTAATGGGGGAGAGAAGGGTACTCTTGACGCAACTGGTGATTTTGTATATGGCGATCAGCTTTATCCAGCAACTATCAAAATTAGAGTTCGCGGCCTACCTTAAACGCAAATAGCGAACAAAGTACAGCGGATTTCATTGAAATGAGGCACAAACTTGAATAATGAAACTATTGTGGTGTGGGCATCTTGCCCGCTAGATGTGTACCTCCTAACAGCGAAATCCGCTGTAAGTAAGTTGGCGTTAAAAATCAACGTATGTAACAAAATGTAAATTCATCGAAATAAATAGGTTATTTCAGAGTTTTTACAAAACTCAACATATTTGGTTTGATCGTACCGACTTACTTAAATATATCAACCTATGGAGGCTAACAATTATGTTGGATCAAGTTAACTCAACTGAGTTGTTGACAGAATTATCCAACGACGAACAGGAAGTTTTAACAGGAGGTCATTACCGTGGCTGGGGTGGCTGGGGTGGCTGGGGTGGCTGGGGTGGCTGGAGACCTCATCACCGTCACCACGGCCACCACCGTGGTTGGGGTGGCCACAGCAGACACGGCTGGTAAGCAAAGTTAGTAAATGGTTTTTCAATCTGTCAAAGGTGAGTGTGGGGGATGAGGAAAATTTCATTCCCTACTTACTCCCCACACCATTTTTCACTCAGCAACTCAAATAGCTGATAGCGCACTAATCCAATCTTGTAAAATTGGATTTACCAGTTCAGGAGCTTCATCTTGGGGGCAATGTCCCACTCCTTCCAGGGGAATAAATTTTTGTACTTGGGGAAAATTGGCTAACTCTCTACCCAAATCTATTGGTTCCCAAGGGTCAGCCGTTCCCCATAAAATAATTGCTGGACAGGGTAATACAGGTAACAGGTCTTCTGGTAATGGTCCACTAGAATAAGATGTAAAAGCCAGAAATACTGCTGCTGCACCTGGATCACTTGCTGGTTTCATTAAAATTTCTATTAATTCATCTGTCACTGTCTCCCCATTGGCATAGGCTTGTAAAAGAATCTTTTTGACAGTTTTTGGTTTAGCTAGTTGACTAAAAAAGAAGTTACCAACAACTTCAATTGATAAAAACTTTTGTAAAATTGGCGCACCCACTCGTTTAGTCCAAGGTAAAGTTAGCCTTTTGCGATCGTGTAACAACCTGAGAGAACAATTCAGCAAAGCAGTTCCTAAAGCTATATCTGGGTTACTGACCGCAGCTTGCATAGCTACAATACAACCAATAGAATTTCCTACTAAAAATGCAGGTTCTCCCACTACTTCCCGACAAAAATCAGCTACTTGCTGTCCCCAGGTTTCCAATGTATAGGTTATTTTCTCTCCTGGTTCTGGTTTAGCTGAAGCACCAAAACCAATCAAATCAAGGGCATAAACCCGACAACTTTCTGCTAAAACTGGTATATTTTTGCGCCAGTGTCCACAAGATGCTCCAAAGCCATGGACTAAAATCACAGCAGGTCCTTCAGTGCCTTGGGTTTGATAACAGATAGGGAAGCCTTGCCAAATCCAGGTTTTGATGGAGGTAAATACATCTGTAGAAGTTGTCATGGGCAGTTTATAATTCATAATTCATAATTCATTTTCAGGATAGCAGTCTTCTCAACTCCTCATATCCTGACTAGGTAGTGAGGTTAATTAACAGCTTTCCATGACAATGGTTGTTGCATAAAAAAACTATACATGGTTAAGTTTAGATATAATAATGACTCATTGTTTGTTTTCCTAAGTGGAGAAACTAATGGGTCGCGCCAAAAAGGTTGTCTTAGCATATTCTGGTGGAGTAGATACTTCTGTTTGCATCCCCTACCTTAAAGAAGAATGGGGAGTTGAAGAGGTAATCACCCTAGCAGCAGATTTAGGTCAGGGAGATGAATTAGAACCAGTACGAGAAAAAGCTTTAAAATCTGGTGCAAGTGAATCTCTAGTAGCGGATGTCAAAGATAGCTTTGTCCAAGATTACGCATTTCCCGCAATTCAAGCCAATGCACTCTATGAAAATCGTTATCCTCTAGGAACTGCATTAGCTAGACCTTTGATTGCTAAGGTATTAGTAGAAACAGCCGAAAAATATGGTGCGGATGCGATCGCTCACGGTTGTACTGGTAAAGGTAATGATCAAGTACGTTTTGATGTTTCCTGTACAGCACTAAACCCCAACTTAAAAATTCTTGCACCTGCCAGAGAATGGGGAATGAGTCGGGAAGAAACTATTGCTTATGGTGAGCAGTTTGGTATTCCTGCACCCGTAAAAAAATCCTCTCCCTTCAGTATTGACAAAAATTTACTTGGTCGCAGTATCGAAGCTGGTACTTTGGAAGATCCAGCTAACGAACCCCCAGAAGAAATTTATGAAATGACTAAAGCCATAGCTGATACTCCCAATGAACCGGAATATCTGGAAATTGGCTTTGAAAAAGGCATTCCCACCACCATCAACGGTACATCAAAAACACCAGTTCAGCTAATTCAAGAACTCAATACTATCGTTGGCAATCACGGTATTGGGCGCATTGACATGATTGAAAACCGCCTAGTAGGCATTAAATCACGGGAAATCTACGAATCACCAGCAATGGTGGTGTTAATTAATGCCCATCGTGATTTAGAAAGCCTGACTTTAACAGCAGATGTTACTCAATACAAACGGGGTATTGAAGAAACCTATACCAAATTAGTATACAACGGACTTTGGTACAGTCCACTTAAAGCCGCCCTTGATGCTTTTATTCAACAAACACAAGAAAGAGTTTCGGGTGTTGTGCGGTTAAAACTGTTTAAAGGTAACGCCACCATAGTAGGACGTTGGAGTGATAACACCCTTTATACTCCCGACTTAGCCACCTACGGAGCAGAAGATCAATTTGATCACAAAGCCGCAGAAGGCTTTATTTACGTCTGGGGACTACCTACCCGCATTTGGGCGCAGTCTTAAGTGACTGGGGACTGGGGACTGGGGACTGGGGACTGGGGAAGAAGCAGGGGAGCAGGGAGCAGGGAGCAGGGGGAAAATTATTTGTATTTTCCCAATCACCAATCACCAATCACCAATCACCAATCACCTATTCCCCCAAATGCTTAACTTGGCGTGATTCCCACCAAATAGGAACAACAATTACAGCAACTAGAATAAGTAACGCCAAAATTGCAAATTGACTTACCCAAGCTACTAATTGTTCTAGGGAAACAATTCTGCCGGCAAAGAAAGCTAAAGTCACCATGACACCAGCCCAGGCAGAAGCTCCTGCTAAGTTATATACCAGGAATTTACCAAAGGACATTTCGGCAATACCCGCAAGTGGAGCCGCAAAAATTCTCAATAATGCGAAAAAACGACCAAAAAATACAGCTTTAGCAGCATTTTCACTAAATTGATCTTTAATACTCAGCAGTCGGGTTTCAGATATACGGAATATCTTTCCCACTTGTAACAGGAACGGCCAACCACCAACCCTACCAATCCAATAGCCGAAAGTACCGCCTATTACAGCACCTGTAACAGCATCACCCAGAACCAGCCAGTAATTAAGCTCATCACTACCAGCTAGGAAACCGCCCACTAAAGTCACGGTTTCACCAGGAAGAGGAATGCCCAAATTCTCTAGCAAAATTCCCAAAAAAATAGCCCAATAACCGTAAGATTGAGCAAATTCTTGGATGTTTTCTAGTGAAAATAGCTCAAAAGACATCCAGCACCGCCGACTTTACAAATTTTTACTTTTACTATATTTTGGCTTGTCTGGAGTTAGGCTGTCAAATAATTGGTAATTGATTATTGACGTTCATAATGACAAAAACCTGATCATTGCTTTTCACCATTCGGTTTTTTTCAATTCCTTCTACTTATAATTTCAGGTTAATTTCTTGTAATAAAAATTGTTTTCTTCCCTATTTCCTGGACGTAAATATATGATATCTATAGAAATAGACATGATATTATGTACATTTTTGAAATGTAATTATTAAAAAGTTATAAAAATACACACAAATTATAAGAAAATAATAACAGTTAAATTGGCTACCGAAATCCGCAGTCATTTATGACTATATTGGAAATATCTATCAAATTTTATACTCTCGTTTGTCATGATTCCTGTAGCAGTTCCATAGATATCGACTATAATTGCATTAAGTCCTGTCTGACTAAGAAAAAACAGTATTTACACTGTTGACACTCAATCTTGATTGATATAATTTCCATTTTCTGAACATTTCAACTGCCCTGTTCAACTACCCAGTTAAATTCATGACTCTTACACAAGAACGCCAAGTGATTTTGTTCAAACCCCAAGGAAGCATAGACTTACAGGTTGGTACGGCCTTGAGTGAAAAGATGGCTGGAGTAAAACCTCAACCTGATCAACTCTGGGTTATCGATCTCGCAGAAGTTGAATTCATGGATAGCTCTGGTTTAGTTCCCCTAGTTCAAGCACTGAAAGTTGTACGCGAAAGCGGTTGTCGCTTAGTTCTTTGCAACGTGCAAGCTCCTGTAAGATTAGTATTGGAACTTACTCACCTAGATTCAGTGTTTGAGATAGTTAACAATTGCGAAGATATATTTTCTCATCTCAATAAGCAAAGTCTGGTGACAGTAGGCTAAATTCTCGGCTTTTCTGAGGGAAAATAGCCAATTTAAGAATATTTTTTCGCTTGTCATATTGACAGAACATTACTGGATATAATCACCCTTTAAATTCTCGCTCTAGCAAGCTGAATCTCTATTGCATCTGCAAAATATTACCAGGTTGACTAGAGGTTTGGCCGCTAGGCGATACAACCCACATTCCGCACCCCCCAGTGTTACAATCGGTAATTTCGGATTTTTGAAGACCTTTGAGGATAATTTTAATACAAAATGGTCTAAAGTTTAGGTAGCGATAGCGAAGCGCTGCTGCAAGCAGTTCGCCAATCTCAAATCCCCAAATGACCATTTTTCGTTGTGTGACAGTTTAGGGTGCGGAAGGTGGGATACAAATTGATAAAACCTGAGAAAAATTGAAGATACAGCAGGAGTCAGGAGTCAGGAGTCAGAAAAAAGATAAATAGAGGATGTTGAATAAACGTAAAACCTAGAAAATTAAGGATTTCAAGGAGTCAGGAGTTCAAGGATATCAAGGAGTTTTTTGTATTTTCAAACGAGGTAAAAACCAACAAAGTACAAGGTTTTCCTACTCATAGCTTCCAAAACCTTGCACCTATTTTATTTGTTATCACCCTCAAACTCTTTATTCATCCAGGTTTTGAGTTTATTCAGCAACCCGTAGGTACTGTGAGCCTAAAAAAGCTGCCACTTTGTTAGTGTTGGGAAAATTTCCAAATCAAAGAAACTCCTTAAATAACTTTTTCAGCAACCCTAATTAAAAATTATCCCTTCAGCCTAGTCCGAAGAGCAATTAATTTTAGCAATAAACTACTTGCTTTAAGAAGATAATTAATCAGACAATTAATCTGAATATAAATTTCTACATTACCATATCCGTCTAAACATTTTGCGGAGTAGATATATTTTCTTGTCCAGATATAGGACTAGAAAAATTTGGTAAATCAATACCACTATGACTTGAGTGGCGAGTTTTGAGTGCTAACCGATAACTTACACTTTGTAGTTCAGCTTGTAATTGCCGATTTTCTCTTTGTAACATTGCCACTTTCTCTCTGACTGGAGTCATTCTTTCCTCAAACTTACGACGGTAAATTTGTGGTAATTCTTGTACTACTTGCTCTAACATCCGACTGCGATCAGTCAATTCTTGAACTGACTGTCGTAATTGGTAAATTTCCGAGTCACGAGAGGCAATTTGCTCTTGGTAGAAGGTTACTTGCTCTTCCACCGCTTGGAGTTGTTCTTTTAAAGCATCTAACTGACTCAAATCATACTCAGGTTCAGCTTTTTGCGGAATAAAGCTAGTATTACCCTTAACCAGCCGGAACAGTTCTTGAGATAGCTGTTGCACTAATTGGTCTCTTAGTTGCAACTCTTGACGCAACTGCGATACTTCAGTAGAAAGTGCTTGGATTTCGGGTGTGTTAGATTGGCTCACAGCGATTTATCTCTTAGGAATAACTGCGACAATATTAACTTTGGTAAGTGCTAGGGACAGCAATAAAATATTTTTCAAATATTTTTTAAATATTTTTAAATATTTTTAAATATTTCAGGACTTACGCAAAAGGGAACGAAAGTAGGGGTAATTCATGAATTACCCCTAAGCAAGAATAAGGTTTTCAGTCACATCTTGCGTAAGTCCTATATTTATTATAGTGTCCTTTCCTATACTCTATATGTATGAAAAAAAACACTTACTTCATGATTTGATTCAAAACATATCGCAATTAGGAGCAATTGACAACTGTTAGAATACGTAAATTTTTCTAAATGGGAGGAATCCCCGAAGAATTCCTCACTCAGCACTTTTTAAGCAGCTACAGTTTCTTTAGCTGACTTGTCTTCTTTTATTTCCTGCTTGATTGTTAAGTAGCGAATTACTTCTTCGCTCAATCTCATAGCACGTTCAAAAGGAGCGATCGCACCTGCTGGGGCTGTGTAGTTAAATTGGATGTAGATGCCGTCACGGTGTCTGTTGATTTCATAAGCCAGACGACGCTTACCCCGATTTTGGATTTCCAGATTCTCAGCACCCTGTTCAGTTAACAAGTTCTGATATTTAGTAACCGCTTGTTCTACCTGCTCATCTCCCAAATCAGGGCGGAGAATGTACATTGTCTCGTAAACTGTGGTCATATATTTTTAGTCACCTTATGGACAAAAAAGGCTGCTGACATAGATTTATACAAGTAAAACAGATGAGTTACTGGTCAAAATCAACATCGGAAGCAACAAGGAATTATAATCTTACCAGTTTTCGATGAAAATCATCAGCCTCATCCGCCGAAATTTGCATCTCTAAGGATATTAATCAAAGTTATGGCGCAACGCTATGTGCGAGTTAAGAGTCAAGAAGGAAAAATTTACTATGGTTTGCTGCAATTATCCCTAAACGTGGAAGTTTTGGACGCTCCACCTTGGTTAGAAGGGCAACCCACTGATTTAATTTTAGAACCGGACAAATACAGACTCCTAGCTCCCTGTTCACCCTCGAAAATTGTGGCTGTAGGAAAGAATTATGCTGATCATGCGGCAGAAATGGGCAGTTCTGTACCTGCTGAACCGCTGATTTTCTTCAAACCGCCCACAACTGTAATCGCCTCAGAAATGGAAATCAAATATCCTGCACAGTCACAACGGGTAGACTATGAAGGCGAGTTAGCGTTAGTGATAGGCGATCGCACCTCTGACTGTACACCAGAGGCAGCCCAAAGCAAAATTTGGGGTTACACCATTGCCAATGATGTTACAGCCAGAGATTTACAAAAAAAAGATGCTCAGTGGACAAGAGCTAAAGGTTTTGATACATTTTGCCCTTTAGGTCCTTGGATTGTGCGAGAATTGAACCCAGGAGCGAGATTACAAACCTTTTTGAATGATCAACCTCATCCCGTCCAATCTGCCTGTATTGATCAAATGATATTTTCCCCAGATTATTTGGTGTCCTATATCAGTCAAGTAATGACACTATTACCAGGGGATGTGGTGCTAACAGGTACACCCTTTGGCGTAGGACCATTAAATATAGGCGATCGCGTCCGTGTGGAAATCGAAGGTATTGGCCGCCTGGAAAACATAGTTATCCGACGATAATTATTGTTTGAGATTTTGGGAACAGCTGATCCTCAAAACTGTTAATCCAAAATCCAAAATCTAAAATCTAAAATTGGTATTTAACCTAACGCACCTGCATATGAACAGCATCAGAAATGGCTGGTATTTCTGCATAACGGCCATTTAAAGACTGGAATACAGAATAAACTACAGCCCCAACTATCCCCATAAAAATGGTTGTATACAGTGTTTGCATAGCAAAACCACTACCAGGGACAAATTTCACAAGATCAGTCAAGATGCCACACAAAAATACCACAATATCCAAAATGATGGCTTGCATAGTGTTGAAACGAATAAAATGGGCGATTTTGTCATTTCTGACAACTAATAGCCACAAAGCAAAGAAAATAATTATTCCAGCATAACGGACACCATAGTAAATTCTTAACAATGGCAGCATAGGTAAAAAGACTATTCCCAACAATGGAAAATCTCGCAGTAAAAACTGACCAAATGCAAATACTTCAATCAGAGGCAATAAATAAGGCAAACAAGCAAAAATTCGATCAGGAACAGTAGTAGAGCCGCGCCAATTCATGGTAAATTCTCCTATGGCTAAATTTGAATAGCTATTTGAGCGTTATGATAACGCAGCTGCTTGATTTTGCTGATAAATTAGATTATTTTATTAGATTATTTTATATTGGCGAGTCGGAAACCCATCATACACTCAAACTGCTCTGCTTGCTGTTCTGTAAATTGGCGAATAGCTTGACCACAACGCAGCTTACCCTCATACCAACGGGGTTTACCGCTATTGTTAGCAAGCCAACAAGATTGGCAAACTTGCTCAGGGGCAAAGATTTGATCATCCGTTACAATAACTAACATCGCAATACCTCCATCGCTCCTTTTGGCATCAAGGCAGGAACTCACAAAATAGCAAATAAATAAAATAGTGAATGTTTGCTAACTGCATATAGTTTTATTGTATATTATATATTTTGGATATTAATTTTTCTTAGTCAAAATTAATACGAATATTTTTCTAGTTAATTATAGGCAGAATCCCACAGATGAAATTTACAAACCCTTGGTTGATACATGAAAATATTGACCCTGAAACGAGACGCAAGCCCCAGGCTTTTAGACATGGGGATAAGTCGATAGCGACTTTAGTCGCATTAAAGCGATTGATTGGCTTTAGCCACATTCAAAATTGTATAGAATAATTCATCCAATCTGTATTAAAACTTCATGTTATTATGCAGGACAATATCGAAAATCAGAAAAATGTCTAATTATGGATGCCAACAACACTTAATCAATCCTGATGAAAATTTAGCTGCTATTCTGGAATTTTTGTGTGGAGAATCAGCTAAACTTGCTAATTGCGGAACTTATTACGC
>NZ_JAQMTI010000206.1:0-7474 GCF_028329225.1 Sphaerospermopsis kisseleviana CS-549
AAAATTTCTTTGCCATCTCTTGAAATCCCAAAAAATGCACACTTTTTCCGGTATACCCTTCAAAACCCTTGCACTTTTTTCCTGTTTATCAGCCTCTAACCTTTGATATATCAAGGTTTTAGGTTTATTCAGCAAACCCTATCTATCAATAATCAATGTCACATTGGTAGGGTGCATCAGATATCAACAATTTATTGATTTACTGGATTTATGCAGTTTAAAGCACCATAAGACATATTTTTGGTGTGACACTTGCGTAAGGTCTAAATCAGTTAGAACCCCTATTATAAACCGTTTCTCTAAAAGTGTGATTGAGATGTGTTATTGAGAACTGTGAGCGTTGGTAGTTTTAGCGGGATGATTGGTGAATGGTTTTTCAATAGATAAATAGGGAATATACATATTATCACCTTTATTGACCAAAAAAATTACAATTTTTTAAGATTCCCTGATAATTGGGGACTGGTGACTGGGGACTGGGGACAGGTGAATTTTAATCAGTTCTGTGTCTTGACCGTCCATCTGGGTTTGTCAACTCTCCTACTGGACAATTTTGTCCAGTCACTCGGTGGACAAAAATTTTGTCAGGTTGTCCAGTAGACAAATAAAGCGACTTAACCAAGATTAGCGATCGCCTGGAGTGGTAGAATACAGATAACTTTTTCAGCAAACCTTAAATAATTTAGCTTGTTCTAACACCAATTCTGTAGCCAAAGCTTGCATATCAGGAGGATAACCATACTCCCTTAATAACCTTTTTACCATGACTTTCATTCTCGCTCTGACATTTTCTTTAATATTCCAGTCAATGCTGGCGTTTTTTTGGATTCTTTGCACTAAAACAATAGCTAATTCTCGCAGTTTATCTACTCCCATGACATCCCTAGCACTGTCATTTTCAGCTAAAGCATCATAAAAAGCCAGTTCATAATTAGATAAACCTAATTCTTCTCCCCGTTGGTCGGCTTTGGTAACTTCCTTAGCTATATTAATCAGTTCTTCAATTACTTCTGCTGCACTAATAACCCGGTTTTGATATTTTCTCAGGGTATTTTCTAATAATTCTTTTAAACTCCGACTTTGCACTAAATTAGTTTTTTGACGGGTGCTAATTTCATCATTGAGGAGTTTTTTCAAGAGTTCCACAGCCAGATTTTTATGTTCTAAACCTCTAATTTCTGCCATGAAACTATCAGAAAGAATAGAAATATCTGGTTTTTTAATTCCCGCCGCATCAAAAATATCTATTACTCCTGCTGATACTAATGCCTGGTCTACCACTTGTTTAATAGCTGTGGAAATATCATGATGAGAAACTCCATTACTGTTACTATCAAATTTTTGTAATCTGGCTTTTACAGCTTGAAAAAATGATACTTGTGCAGCTACATTCATGGCTGCTGCTGAGGGAACAGCTAAAGCAAAGGCTTGAGACAGTGCAGTAACTTCTTGATTAAATCTGTCCTTACCATTTTCTAAACTTAATATATGTTCCTCAGCTTCTAAAATAATTTGCAGTTTCCGTCCAGTGTCACTACTAAAATATTCACTATAAGCACAACCAGCCATTAATTGTTCTACTATTTCTAATTTAGTCAACATTAAATTAATAGCCGCTTCTTGGTCTAATGTAGGTTCTCCCTTGCCACCGCTTTCTGCATAAAAAGCTAGGGCTTCTCTCAAGTCATTTCCTATTCCTAAATAGTCAACTATTAACCCCCCTGGTTTATCTAAATAAACACGGTTTACCCTGGCTATGGCTTGCATGAGGTTATGACCTTTCATGGGTTTGTCAATGTACAGAGTATGCAAACAGGGGGCATCAAACCCGGTTAACCACATATCACAGACTATTACTAGCTGTAGTGAGTCCTGGGGGTCTTTGAGTCTGCCAGCTAAAATACTCCGTTCTCGTTTGCTGGTGTGGTGTTTAGCCATTTCTGCACCATCACTAGCACCAGCAGTCATGACTACTTTTATTGTTCCCTGGTCCAGTTGGTTACTCCCCCACTCAGGACGTAGGTTAATTATTTCTTGGTAGAGTTGCACGGCAATAGCACGGCTAAAGGTAACTATCATACCTTTACCAAAAAATACCTGTTGCCTGGTTTCAAAGTGTTGGATGATATCTTGGGCAATGGTTTCTAGTCTTTGGGTTGCACCGATGACAGCTTCTAATTTGGTGCGTTGGGCTTTGGCTTGTTGGACGTTTTCACCTTCTCCTAGTCCTTCTAAGTCTTCGTCTAGTTCTGCTAATAATTGTTTTCCGGTTTCGTCTAGGTCTATTTTTACCAGTCGGCTTTCGTAGTAAATAGGAACTGTTGCCCCGTCTGTGACGGCTTGGGCAATATCATAAATGTCTATGTAGTCTCCAAAGACGGCGGGGGTATTTTGATCTGTTTTTTCTACTGGTGTCCCCGTAAAACCGACAAAGGTAGCATGAGGTAAGGCATCACGAATATATTTAGCGAAACCATAGCGGGTTTGTTTACCAATAATTACGCCGTTTTCATCTTTGATATCAATTTCTCTGGCTTTGAAACCGTACTGGCTACGGTGTGCCTCATCTGCTAAAACAACGATGTTATTACGTCGTGATAAGCTATCAGGTTTTATAAGTTCACCAAGTAAATATATATTTTCTTCTACTGCTAAATTGAGTTTACTAACAATTGATAGGAAGATTTGAGGATATTTCTTACAGAAGGCTGGAGGTAATTCGTCCGTTGGTGCAAATTTTTGTATGGTTGTAAATACTACACCACCTGAAGCTACATTAAGCAGTTCTCGGAGATGTTTGCTATCTTTGGCTTGTTGGGGTTCTTGTCTCAGGAGTTGACGGGATGCTGCAAAGGTATCAAATAATTGGTCGTCTAGGTCGTTACGGTCGGTTAATACGACGATGGTAGGGTTATCTAGGGGATATATTATAACTCCTTGCCAGTCACTAAATCTAGAACGGTTACGGTAGAAATATAAATGAGATTCTGCAAATACTCTCTCATAAAGTTGTTCATCTCTTTGAAACTGCACCTCACAGAAATAAACAGTACCAGGACTTTGATTTTCTGGAGGTAAAAACACCCCGTCAATTTCAAATTTAGGTTCTTTAACTGCGACGGAATCAAATCTATAAGCATCTGCATTTTTTGGTGGTTTGTCTAATAGTTGAAATAATACAGATGGATATTGTTGAAAAAGTTTATAAAAAATAGAGTCTCTACGCATTCATAACATCCCTGATTATTTTATTAATTAATTAATTAAATTAGAGGTTGTTTCAGAAGTTTCAAAATTTACTGAAATACCTCTCTCCAAACCTCTATCCTACGAGGAGAGAGGCTTTGAAACCCCCATTCCCTTGTAGGAAAGGGGTAAAAGGGGGGTTAGGTCTATCTTATATTTTTTAATCAATTCTAAACCCCACCTTGGCTAACTGTTCCTTAATCTCCTTATCTAAATTTTCCCCCTCTCGCATTTGTTCCCCCAACTCTAGGGTTAACTTCTCCATCAATTCCTGAAATGATTCTCCATCATCTTCCACATCAGGTATACCTACATACCGCCCCGGTGTTAACACAAAATTATGTTTTTTGATATCCTCAATAGTTGCTGATTTACAAAAACCTTTGATATCTTGATAATTCCCCTTCTCCAGTTTCCATTGATGGTAAGTATCAGCAATTTTATTAACATCATTATCTGTTAAAATCCGATTGCGGCGATTTATCATTTCTCCCATTTCGGAAGCATCAATAAATAACACCTCACCCTTTCGACTGCGGTTTTTATTCCCATTCTGTTTAACATTTTTATAACGACTAATAAACCACAAACAAGCCGGAATCCCAGTATTATAAAATAACTGAGTTGGTAACATGACAATACAATCTACTAAGTCAGCTTCTACTAACTTCTGTCTAATTTCTCCCTCTCCTCCAGTATTGGAAGATAACGAACCATTAGACAACACAAAACCAGCACTTCCTGTAGGTGCTAAATGATAAATAAAATGCTGTACCCAAGCAAAGTTAGCATTACCTACGGGGGGTTTACCATATACCCAGCGTCCATCATTTTGTAATAATTCCCCTCCCCAGTCACTATCATTAAAGGGAGGGTTAGCTAAGATAAAATCGGCTTTTAAATCTGGATGAGCATTATTTAAAAATGACCCCTCATTATTCCATCTAATTTGAGAAGTATCTATCCCCCGAATTGCCAAATTCATCTTACATAAACGCCAGGTAGTTTCGTTGCTTTCTTGTCCATAAATAGAAATATTATCAACCTTTCCCTGGTGTGCTTCGATAAATTTCTCACTCCAAACAAACATTCCCCCCGAACCACAGCAAGGGTCAAATACTCTCCCAGAATAGGGTTCTATCATTATTACTAATAATTTAACAATACTTTCTGGGGTGTAAAATTGTCCCCCCTTGCGTCCTTCTAATAAGGCAAATTCTCCTAAGAAATATTCATAAACTTGTCCTAAAACATCACCTTTTAGTTTTACTGCATTCTGTTCTAAGTCTAAATCTAGTTGTTCAACATTGCTTTTTTCATCTTTAACTAATTTACAACTACCAATTAAATCTATTAAACTTCCTAATGAGGCTTTATCTAATTTCTGTTGAGCGTAAACTTTCGGTAAAATTCCTTTTAATTGGGTGTTTTCTGTCTCAATAATAATCATTGCCTCATCTACAAATTTACCAATTTCTGGCTGTTTAGCTTTGGCTTGTAAATAAGACCATCTAGCATTTTCTGGGACAAAAAACACATTTTCGGCTATATATTCATCTTTATCTTCTGGATCTGCACCTGCATAGATTCCTTCACCCTCTATTAATTTTTGGTGTAATTCCTCAAAGGAATCGGAAATATATTTTAAGAAAATTAACCCTAAAACAACGTGCTTATATTCGGCTGCGTCCATGTTTTTGCGTAGCTTGTCCGCCGACTTCCACAGCTTTTGTTCTAAGGTTTCGTTATCGGTTTTAGTGGTTTTTACTTTAGCCATGAGTGAATAAATATAAAATTAAAGGTAGATCAATCTGTAATACTCGCAAAAGTGCTTATTTGGGACAATGGACTAATTTAAACTGGTTTGTATAAATATATCAAGGAAAATAGCAAAATTTTTGCTGATATTTGGATCTAGGATTTTAACCAGTGGGGACTGGTGACTGGTGACTGGGTAAAAACTCAATTCTTGCTACTCCCTGTTCCCTATTCCCTATTCCCCCAAAACTGACGAATAGTAAAAATGCTCATGATCGAAATGAACAAACTGCGATTTTTCCTCTACTCTGTGTCTTCAATGCTAGTAACAGCACTTAGTTTACTTATTGCTGATACTACTAACGCTCAACTATCTCCCATCCGTTCTCAATCTCTCCCCCTGATGATTTCTCAACTACCAACACCATTATCAGGTAATCAAATTTTTCTCAATGGTAAAACTTTACCAGGTGCTTGGATACAACAACCAGGAACGTCGGGAACTGTAAGCACTTATGTTAGTGATGCTGCACTCAGGCAATTAATAGGCATAGATTTATTAAATACCACTAATCCTGAACTGCAACCAATAGAGTGGTTTTCTGCATCATCTTCCACCCTCAAAGCTAAATTTTCTCCTGGATATCGTTATTTAGATATTTCTAATTTTGCCCAAACCAACGGCTGGCAAATCCAAGTTAACGGAAATCAGTTAGTAATTTCTACCCCTCCGGCGAAAATCAATAATATTCGTCAGGGGAAAAGACCTACAGGCGATCGCCTAGTCTTTGATTTAGATCGTCCCACACCTTGGAAAGCTGCACCAGGTCAAATCATTAGAAAATCAGCAGATCCCAAAAATCTCAGTTCTACACCTCCAGCACCACCCAACCGAGAATGGATCATCACCCTAGATAGTACGGCTGATAATGGCTTAATTCAACGTTATCCACCCCAACCCCCAACCACACCACCAGACCAAACAAAACAACTACCAACCACACCAGACCCGGACGCACTGATCCAAAAAGTAGAAACAGTAAATAATCAAACTAATAATCAAACTAATAATCAAACTAGGATTACTCTCAGTATTCCCTTTGGTTCATCTCCCCGCATTACTACCCTAGCTAACCCTAATCGTTTACTCGTTGACATTATCCCAGATGCTTTAGTAACAAAGGATATTACCTGGAATCAGGGATTACGCTGGCAACAAAGATTTATAAATGTAGGTCAGGATAGGTTTCCCGTCGTTTGGCTAGAAATTAACCCCCGTCAAGCTGGGTTAACTTTAAAACCAATATCTTCTAGTCTGGACAGTCAAACAGGTATAGCACCCTTAATCCAAACAGCACAACGGGATTTAGCAGTAGCAGGAATTAATGGTGGTTATTTTAACCGCAATAATAAATTACCACTAGGGGCAGTTAAAAGAGACAATCAATGGTTATCAGGACCCATACTTAATAGAGGTGCGATCGCCTGGAATAACAACGGAGAATTTTATTTTGGTCGTCTCACTTTAAACGAAACTTTAAACACCAGTAATAACCAAACCCTACCCATACTCTTCCTGAACAGTGCCTACGTACAAAACGGCATCGCTCGTTATACACCCACCTGGGGACAAACTTACACACCCCTACTAGATAACGAAATTATCCTCACAGTTCAAAATAACCAAATCACCAACCAAACACCAGGAGGTAAAGCAGGTGTCACCCCTGTTCCCATCCCCAAAGACGGCTACCTCCTCACTTTACGGGGTACTGCTACCAGCAACGCCGCAAAATTATCTATTGGCACAAAAGTTAACATTACCAGTTCCACTAACTCTGCTAACTTTAACCGTTACCCCCACATTATCGGCGCAGGTCCGCTTTTAATCCAAAACCGCCAAATAGTCCTCGATGCTCAAAGTGAGAAATTTAGCAACGCCTTTATTATCGAAAGAGCCGCCCGCAGTGCCATTTGTACCACCAGTACAGGTAATTTAATCATAGCAGCAGTCCACAACCGCGCCGGAGGACTAGGACCCACCTTAGCAGAACACGCCCAACTAATGCAGGTCATGGGATGTGTTAACGCCCTCAACCTCGACGGTGGTAGTTCCACAAGTTTATACTTGGGAGGGCAATTACTCGACCGTTCACCAAATACAGCCGCCCGTGTTCATAACGGTATAGGTATCTTTATTAACCATAGATAAACGGTCAATCCCACGTAAAAAATGCAAAATTTTCAATAATATTTCTGAATAGATATTATTAAGTTTTGCATTTACATATTGTCGCAGGATAATAAACTTGTTCATATTTAGGGCTTGCTGAATAAATGTAAAACCTAGATAAAACAAGGAATTGAGGATGATTAAAATTGAAATTGTGCAAGGTTTTCGGTACTGTGAGACTCAGAAAGCTTGCACTTTGTTAGCCCTTCGACTGCGCCCTTCGACACCGCCCTGAGC
>NZ_JAQMTI010000207.1:0-8421 GCF_028329225.1 Sphaerospermopsis kisseleviana CS-549
CTTAACCGTCCTTGAGGCAAGGGATGAAAGCATAAGGAGGCGTTTACGCCTCAGTCACCTGTGCTATAATCATTCTCACAGGAACGGTAATCAACCTGTATAAAAACCTAACTGCCTAACGGCAATCTGTACCTTGACAACTAAATCTATGGGGTTCTACTTCGTAGTTCTAGTGCCTCCTGGAAGTAGGTAAAAGATTTACAGGTGCTAGACTTGTGTTGAGCGCAGTCGAAACACGACACAGAATTTAAACTCAAACAAAATTTGGAGTAATCCAACTAGGGAAGGGCATTCCCTAAGTTAACGCTTGGGGAGAGAACCACCTCGCTTGTTAGACACCGCAAGGGATCTAATCTAAGTGGACTCGTTGAACCAAGAATCTCCTCGCCTTTAGGCAGGAGAGTGTCAAAAAATGACCCTACCCCCCTATTCTCCTAATTTAGATGTTAAACTGGTCAACTCTGCATAAAAGTTTTATGTTTTTTTTAAAATTTTTGTAATTTTTTGTGAACAAATTCTTTAAAAATTATAGAAAAATATATATTAATTCTTTATCAGCTAATTTAGTTTGTTGAATTTAATTAAAACCCATTTTTTGCAAATTAGGAATAAGATGAAATAATTGAGCAAAATAGGAGAAGTAGTAAAACATTCATCCAAGAGATTGCAATTAATCTTTACAAAAGATATATAAAGATATAGAACGGGTGTTCGCTCGTGAATGGCTTTGGTCACTTTGACATAAACTTTTTTTGACAGCCTGATGCTTAATAACTTACAACTTGATTATTTTGTCAAAGTTGAAATTGACCAATCGCTGCAACACTTTCCCATAATCACGGTTTAATCTTAAGCGTTCTCCTGACTTAATAAATTAGAAATAAGAGTGCCTATTACCGCTTTGCGGAAATCACGCATTCAAAAGTCCAAAAGCTGATGGGGTAGGTTTTTGCCTATTTTAAATAGTAGCTTTATTTACGCCGTGTTGTACTAGTGGTTTTACTATAAACAAGAAAATCAGGAGGAGAATTCAATACATGGAGAAAAATATAGTGAGCAAAGATGATTTTCTCTATCCTCGTGGTCGCTACTACGGTCATGTCCAGCCTGAAAACTTAGTTTTCAACGCAAATTTACAGGAATTTGCCCAGCGAGTTAGTTATATTTGTAACTTAGAAACAGGTGGTAAACTTCCACCAGAGGAAGCTTACGAACAAATCAAGGCTTTGTGGAAACAATTAAAACGATCAAAAAAACAACTTAGGATAGGTGAAGAACCCTTTCAAAATAACGATGCTGATGATAGTTGATAGGGAAAGAAGGGAATAGTGAACAGTGAATAGGGAACAGAGAACAGGTAAAGAATTTTCTCCCCATCTTCCCAGTCACCAGTCACCATTCCCTACTTTGTAACCATTGTCCAAACACCATCCCAAGAATTTGGAGGTGGTGTTTTTTGGTAATTGTAGGCACGTTCCAGGTGGATAGATAGGGTTTGCTGAAAAAGTTATCTGTGAAGGCTAGGTGACAGGTGACAGGTGACAGTTTCAAGAGTTGGATAGGGGAACTACGATTGTTTCCGTCCTGAAGGACGAGGCTTGTACCAAATTTTTTCATCTAAAATCTAAAATCCAAAATCCAAAATTGCATCACCTATCACCTTTTTGTAATAATCTTGTAATTGTCGTGTAGCAGCAGACCATCCCCATTTTTCTGCTTCCTGACGAGCATTTTCACGGATAATATTTATTTCATGTTGTTGTTGTAACAACTTTATAGTAACATCAATTGCCTCTTGAATGTCCGCTTTAGGGTCAAAAAGATAACCATTTACACCATCTGTCACAATATCAGGAATACCACCAGAACGGGCTGCTACTACTGGACATCCGGCGGCCATTGCTTCTAATAATACTAATCCTAGTGTCTCTGTCCGAGAAGGAAAAATAAACACATCTGCACTAGCAAAGGCAGAACCTAATTCTTTACCCATCAGATAACCAACAAAATGGGTATTTGTACCAGCAAAATGTTTCTCTAAATTTTGTCGGTTTGGTCCATCTCCAACCAAGGCTAAACGAGCATCAGGAATGGCTTCTAAAATCGGTTTAATGCGTTCAATTTCCTTTTCTGCCGAAAGACGACCTACATACAACAATAAGGGGCTTTTTGGATGACCTTGGGATAAGTGCGATCGCATTTCCACACTTGCTAAATCAGGATGAAATAATTCTGTATCTACTCCTCGTTGCCACAAATCTAATCTTTCTATGCCATGTGCTGCCAATTCCTCGACCATTGCTGTGGAGGTACACAAATTTAATGCAGCTTGATTATGAGCGCCTTTGAGTAATTCCCAAAGTAAACCTTCTAACATTCCCAAACCGTAATGTTGCAGATATTGAGGTAAGTGGGTATGGTAAGAAGCCACCAGGGGAATTTTCAGAACCTTACTATAAAAAATACCTGATAATCCCAGAACGGCGGGATTAACAACATGAATAATATCCGGCTGAAACTGTTCTAAAGCGTGACCGATAGCAGGACGAGGCAGTGCTAATTTTAACTCTGGATACAAAGGCAGTGGAAACCCCGTCACACCGTAAACTTTCGCTCCTTTGTGTTCTGTGATGCCACCTTCTGGGCAAAATACCATAACTTGATTTCCGTCCCGTTGCAGATGATCAACGGTGTGACGAAGACGGGTGACAATACCATCAACCTTGGGTAAAAAAGTTTCAGTGAATAGGGCAATTTTCATAAGAAAGGAGATCAAGGAGTCAGGAGATCAAGGAGTCAGGAGGCAGGGGGCAGGTAGCAGGGGCAGGAGGCAGGTGGCAGGAGAAATGAAAATTGTAACTTTTGCCTTTTAATTTTCTCCCCCTGCTTCCCCTGCTTCCCCTGCTCTCTGTCACCTGTCACCTGTAACCTGTCACCTAATTATCTGTGCCAAGTGACTTTAGGCAGAATTTGATTATTATCAACTCGTTTCTGATACTTGACCGCAAAGTTTAACAGTGAATCAAGTAGAGAATCAGAGAGATAATGAGGTTGCAAGCCTAAATCCAGCAATTTGGTGTTTTTAGCGTTGAAGTAATGTTCTTCTTTTTCAATTCTGGGGTTGTCAATGTTATTGATTTCCACATTTAGCCCCATTGCGTTACCGGCTTTTTTCACCATTAACGCTAAGTCACCAACGCTGAATAATTCAGTGAATTGGTTAAATACGCGAAATTCTCCGGGTTGGGCTGGGTTGGCGATCGCCAGTTCAATACAACGCACTGTATCCCGAATATCCAAGAAACCGCGAGTTTGTCCACCTTTACCGTAAACAGTCAAAGGATGACCTATTGCAGCTTGAATACAGAAACGGTTAAGTGCAGTACCAAACACACCATCATAATCAAGGCGGTTGATCAAAAGTTCGTCCATACCAGTTTCTTCGGTCAGAACGCCATAAACAATACCTTGATTCAGATCAGTGGCTCGTAAACCCCAAATCCGACAAGCAAAGTGGATATTATGGCTATCGTGAACTTTGCTCAGGTGATACATTGAACCGGGCTGTTTAGGATAGGGCAATGTATCCTTACGTCCGTTGTGTTCAATGGTGATATAGCCTTCTTCGATATCAATATTGGGTGTTCCATATTCACCCATAGTTCCCAATTTCACCAAATGACAATCTGGGAAATCTTCCCGCATGATGTACAGCAGGTTCAGCGTACCCACGACGTTATTTACCTGAGTGAGTACCGCGTGTTCACGGTCAATCATAGAAAATGGCGCTGAACGCTGTTCACCAAAATGCACTATGGCATCTGGCTGAAATTGATGCAAAGCTTTGTGCAGAAAACTGTAATTGGTAATATCGCCGATAAATAGGTCGATAGATTTACCAGTCAAATCTTTCCATCGTTGGAGACGTTGTTGAATTGGTGCAATTGGGGTTAGAGTCTCAACACCGAGTTCATTGTCCCAGTGCCGACGCACCAAACTGTCTAGAATTCCAACTTCATAACCTCGATTAGAAAGGTAAAGTGCGGTTGCCCAACCGCAATACCCATCGCCACCAATAACCAGGACTTTCATCTTTACCAGTTTTTACTCGCTGATAGCTAAATCTACCAGGTTTCTGTCCCCTCTAGTTCATTAATTCTTGATTAAGGGGACTGGGGGCTGGGGACTGGGGACTGGGTAATCAATTTTATTTTTCCCAATCACCAATCACCAATCACCAATCACTTAATTTTGTACTGTTTGGCAATGTAGTAAAACAAGCGGTAGTAATCTTTAAACTCTTTACTACTCGTTTGTCCTTGCCAGTGATAGTTGACTTGTTCTTGATTGATAGTTAGTTTCATTGAACTGACTTGTTGACCAACTTCTACCACTAGCACCCCAGATATACCCTGATCCGTTTTAAAGTTTTGGTCTATCTGTTTTGATGTTTCTGGGTTTTGTAACTTTGGTAAATCATTACTCGCCCAAGCGCGAATTTTTGTATCTTGGCTTTGTGATGAAACAAATATTACTCCATCGTTGTTGTCTGATGTAATGGCAGTCCAGTTACTCGGATAGGGAAACTCAAACCCATAACGGGGATTTTGGTATGTTTCCCACTTCTGTTCAGATGTCCAAAAGCCATTAGCACTGCAACCCCCACAAAGTATAGCCGTGCCAACACTGGAGACTAGTAAACCGATGACTCGCCTCAAATTACAAGTTTCGACGGCAGCAGTAGACATAATCACACCCTTTACCCCTATTGACTTTAGCTCAAGTCTGATTAGACTTTATTCTCATACATTCGGCTAAATAGACTCTCTTTTTACACCGTTTTATTTCTTAGGTTTATTGTTATATAAATTACTATTTTCAGGGAACAGGGAACAGGCAAGAAATTTATTCTTATTATCCTGCCTCCTGCCTCCTGCCTCCTATTATTAAGAAATATTACAAAAATGCCATCAAAACGTCTGAATGGGTTGACAAGAAATAAAAGAACCGATAACGTAAGATACATACCCGGGTAAGACCACTAGAAAGTCGTATGCAAACTAAGCAGAAGGTTACGTTATATTTATCGCCGGAATTGCACAGAAGATTAAAAATTCGTTCTGCTGTTGACTCAGAACCGATGTCAGACCTAGCGGAACGAGCGCTCAGTTTCTACCTGACTAACTCAGAATTGGTTGAAGAATTGGAAGAGTCTTCTTACGGCAGAACTCACAGGGTTTATTCCTGTCCCGCTTGTGAAAGTTCACTTGTTTTACGTAACGGGGAATTAGTAGCTTTGGGTAATCAGCCAGGACTAATTGGTCAAGAACATCTATCCATTGAGGAAATGGAAGAAGATGAAACCCATCCCAAGGGTGAGGAAGAATTAGTCCCTTGCTAGTTAGGAATTATGAATGGATGAATTAATAATAGATTTGGTTGTTCTGACCAACGGCGATGATTGTACTGTCTCTATAAGGTCTCAAGTAGGTCGATAGATATGAAAGAAGAGCTAAACATACTCATTCAAGCTCAATACCCTTTAATCTACCTTGTGACCTCCGAGGAAGAACGGGCAGAGCAAGCAATCTACACAATTTCTCAATTGTTAAAGCCTCAACGTCGAGTTTATGTTTGGACAGTAACTCACGGCATTGTGGAATACGGTCAACCCCGGAGTACAACTCAACACAATACCGTTTCTCCAGAGGCGGCGATTGAGTGGATCATTAGACAGAAAGAACCCGGTATATTTATTCTTAAAGATTTACATCCTTTTATTGATGCTCCGGCAACAACTAGATCGCTTCGGGATGCGATCGCTAGTTTTAAGGGAATGCAAAAGAACATCATTTTGATGTCTCCAGTGCAACAAGTACCAATAGAACTAGAAAAAGAAGTTGTTGTTATTGACTTCCAACTGCCGGATATGTCTGAGTTGAATAAAGTTTTAACTCAACATCAAGAGCAGCATCGTGGACGACGGTTGACTACCGAGGCTAGAGAAAAACTGCTGAGAGCAGCTTTAGGTCTAACTAAAGATGAAACTGAGAAAGTATATCGTAAGGCTCAGGTAACAACGGGGCGGTTGACGGAAGATGAAGTTGATATAGTTTTATCAGAAAAGAAACAACTCATACGCCGTAACGGTATTTTAGAGTACATCGAAGAAGATGAAACTATTGAAGCTGTAGGCGGTTTAGAGGAGTTGAAAAAGTGGCTCAAACAACGCTCCAACGCTTTCACAGAAAGAGCTAGAGAGTATGGTTTGCCGCAACCGAAAGGGATGTTAATTTTAGGTGTTCCTGGTTGTGGAAAGTCACTGATAGCCAAGACTACCTCCCGTTTGTGGGGTTTACCAATCTTGCGTTTAGATATGGGGCGAGTTTACGATGGCTCAATGGTGGGTCGAAGTGAAGCAAATCTGCGAAATGCCCTGAAAACAGCAGAATCAATTTCCCCAACGATTCTGTTTATCGACGAGTTGGATAAATCTTTTGCGGGTAGTGCAGGTTCTGGTGATTCTGATGGGGGGACATCAAGTAGAATTTTTGGCTCTTTCTTGACCTGGATGCAGGAAAAGAAATCTCCAGTATTTGTAATGGCGACTGCGAACCGGGTAGAACGTTTACCGGGTGAGTTTTTAAGAAAAGGTCGCTTTGATGAAATTTTCTTTGTGGATCTGCCCACACCAGAAGAACGTCAGGATATCTTCAACATTCACCTGACTAAAAGAAGGGAAGATATTGCTAGATTTGATTTAGAACAACTAGCAAAAATGTCAGACGGTTTTTCAGGGGCAGAAATTGAACAGGCGATCGTTGCGGCGATGTATGAAGCTTTTGCCCAGGATCGGGAGTTCACCCAATTAGATATTATTGCTGCATTGAAGTCAACTTTGCCGCTGTCACGAACGATGCAAGAACAGGTCACAGCTTTAAGAGACTGGGCCAGACAGCGTGCTAGACCCGCCGCAGCCTCCGTTGCTGAATATCAGCGCATGGAGTTTTAAAAGCTTTCCTCTGTATGCCAGAGGGGAAAGGTTAGCTCACAAGGCTAACAGGTTACGAAAAAAAAGCCGCTTCCCAATTAATCCCAAATTAATGCGGCTTCGCTGAAAAAGAAACCGTTGTCGTTTTTCTCATCAATCTTCTCATTGGAGGAAACCCAAATGTCTCACTTTAGCACTCTGCGTACCAAAATCACCGATGCCGAAATCCTCAAATCTTCTTTGCGCGACTTAGGTATTAGCGTAAAGACTGAAGCTGATGTTCGTGGTTATAACGGTCAGCGTGTTCGTTCCGACATCGTTGCTGTATTGGAAGGCGAGTACGATTTAGGTTGGTCTCGCAATAGCGATGGTTCTTTTGATTTAATCGCTGATTTGTGGGGCGTTGCTAAGAAGCACAACCAAACCGAGTTGATCAACTCCATTAACCAAAAATACGCCGTTAACAAAACTTTGGCTGAAGTAAAACAGCGCGGCCTGCAAAACGCTAACGTTAAGTTGGTGTTGCAATAAGAATTTCTCTGCGCGTTCCCAAAGCTGAACGGGTTAACCAAGCATTAGCGGTTAGCCCGCTTTTTTTTGTCTTTATTTGTCTGAATCAGGATGTCCAGGATTTGAGGATGTATAGGATAAGAACGCATTTTAAACCCAGTCTAGAAGATATATTAAAATTCAGTTTCAGATCGGGTATCGTAAACAAGCTGAAGACATTTCTCGAAGTCGTCACCTTGCCAAGTTCCAGCAAATTTGAGCAAATCTTTGGCTTTAGATCCGCGTAATATTGGTTCTCCATCTTCTACAGAAATATTAGTTGATTTGATGGTGGAGGTATTTGTTTTGGTGTTGAGATATTCGAGATAGTCTAGGGTTTGTTCCAGTATCGGTTCTGGAGTGTTTTCTATGGCTGCAATTAGTTGTTCTTTGATGGTGTTCATAGACGTAATTAGGGAATGATAATATTATAGTTTTATGATTGTATCCGTAGAATAATAATTTAAAATTGCTGATCAATTTTTGACATGGATAGAATAAAATATAACTCAGGGTGCTAAAAGGAAATGCCAGGGTAAGAGCATCTCAATCAGTCTTGACATAAGGGCTTTTCGGAATCTAATGTAGAGTCAATGAAACAAGAACTGAGAACTTGAATCATGTAATCGTTATCCATAGCAGTGCGTTTCATTTTTTGTCGAAGAGTACGTTTATAAGTTTGTTCACGATTAAGAGCATTGAGAGCAATGCGTCGTAAAAGAGCAAAATTTCGGGGGCTGTTCCAAGAGCGAATACGACAAGAATCCTCAGCAAAAGTACAATCAAGAATCCAGTGAGCTTGGTTCTCAATTCCCCAATGTTTACGGATGGCTCGACCTAAAAGTTGAGCATCACTGGGTAAAGAAGAGAGATAAAATTGA
>NZ_JAQMTI010000208.1:0-1571 GCF_028329225.1 Sphaerospermopsis kisseleviana CS-549
ACGGTGATATCAAGTATTGAATTGAGACTATTGCCGACGCGAAAACCAAGCAATGATGGTGGTAGTCTTTTTGAGAAACTTAATTGGAACACAATCGCGTCTGGCTAAGGCGTGAAAGTCTACTGAGGGATAACTGCTCCTATGCTCCCGTTGAAGTAGAAAGTAAAGTCTAGTTTTGTCTAGGTTTTATATAGCAGGACATAAATTATAGCAGGGGGCGGGGGTAAGCCTTGAAACGCTTGAATTTCAATGGTTTTATCTTCTGTTTATGTTCTAACCACCTTGGCGGTTGCTATATCTTGTTTTGGGAGTGCCAAAGCAGATGTTAATCTGGTATTTGATCTGAAAATATCAGCCCTATTACCATTTGTACCAATTTTGCAGGGTGAGAACAGGCAAGATAAATTACGCGATCGCAGTCAGGCAGTTAAGACGGGATGAGCAACTGCAAGAGTTAGAACCGTTATTGTCATTTTTTGCTAGTTTTGTATTAGAAACTGTATGAATACAGAGAATATACCTGTTAAAAAAATACCAAGGGATTTATTGGATGATATTACCCAACGGCTAGTTTCTGCCCTGAATCCAGAACAGGTAATTTTATTTGGTTCCTATGCTTATGGTGAACCTACGGAAGATAGTGATGTTGATTTGTTAGTGATTATCTCCGATTCCAATGAACCTCGCTATCGTCGGGCGCGTCAAGCATATAAAGCCCTCCATGGGATTGGTATACCAAAAGATATTCTGGTTATGACCCGTGCAGAAGTAGAAAGAAAGGCCACCGTAGCAAGTTCATTAGTTAGTCAAGCACTCAGTCAAGGTAAAATCCTTTATGGATAGTCCTAAGGATGAGGAGGTTAGGCAGTGGATAATTAAGAGTCAGCGAGATATTAAGGTTGCCCGTATACTCATTGAAAATGAAGCATCATTATTAGATGCTGTTGTTTATCATTGTCAACAGAGTGCCGAGAAGGCATTAAAAGCTTATTTGACATATCAAGATTTAGTATTTAAGAAAACGCATGATCTGGGTGTTTTAGTAGAGATGTGTTCAGTTTTTGAACCAAATTTTCAGGATTTGGAAGATATGGCGGACACTCTAACACCTTACGCCACCGAATTTCGCTACCCAGGGGACATAATTGAGCCGGAAAGGTATGAAGCTGAAGAAGCCTTGCAGATGGCTGCTACAGTGCTAGAGTTTGTAATTAAATTATTACCAAATAAATTTAGTCTTGACGGTTGACTGTTGACTGTACCAAGGGGCGCTCGGCTTAGTGATGCTGCGCTTCGCAATTTGCTTGCAGCGGCGTGGGAGCAATTTCCATTCACACAGAATAGATATATAAATATACTGAGAACTTATAACCGAGTCAATGGCGAAAAAAGCAGACATAGGGGGAAAAAGATTAATCAGTCTTGCACCCAACACCTGGGTAAAATGGATTACCCAGCGCAGTGACTTACAAGTACAAGACATCCTCAACACAGAATTTCAGTGGATAGAGCGAGAAAGTGATGTTTTACTGAAGGTTTTATCCCCAGAAATAGGAGAATTTTTACTCCTC
>NZ_JAQMTI010000209.1:0-14199 GCF_028329225.1 Sphaerospermopsis kisseleviana CS-549
ATTCGGACAATTAATTATCGGTTTTTACCTAAGACTATCATCCGAATGCTGATGCTTCCAGCACGCTTCGCGAACGCCCCTACATTGTTGACGCGAAACCTAAATCAAAATGTGGTTTATTTACCTGAAAATAGCTGTAAAATACTATCTGCTTTTGTGGGGTATAGAATTCACGACTACACAAACTTGTTTGGTGGTGAATACTATTGTTGGCAATAAACCGCAAAGTACGCAAAGTACGCGAAGTAAGAAGAGTAGGAGAGGGTTTTTGTTAGTTTACAGGTAATTTACAGAGTGAAAATATCAAACTAGGTCGTTATATGTAGCTCGACCTAATGCTTGCATTAAAATTGGTTCTAACTCTTTAATTATCTCCATATTTAAGTAGAAAGCATGGTTAGCTTCTGCTACAATTTTATCAGCCATCACATCATCAACAGGCACATTATCCAATGCTTGCCGATACTTATTTTTGAATGCCTGTTTATCGGGAATTTGGGCAAAGTTATAAAACTCAGTTCCTTCATAACCAGACAATTTCAAAGCTGACTGAGCCACTTTTTGTAGCATTTGTCCACCGGAAAGATCACCCATATAACGAGTATAGGCATGACCTAATAATAAAGCAGGTTCATGGGTAGAAAGTTGGTGAATACGCGCCAGGTATTTTTGAGTTGCTGTTGATGGTGTAATGAAATTCCGCCAGAGATTACCATGATAAAATAACATATCTTGTTCTAGAGATGCTTGGCGATTTAGTTCGGGAAAATACATTACACTAATTACAGGATGTTGTTTATGCTTCTCAATTGCTGATTCTAGTTCACTGTAAACAAAATACAGATTACTCAAAAATTTACTAAAGCATTCTCTGTCTACAACTCCTTGAACAAAACATTTCATAAAACCGACATTTTCTGCATCTGTATGAGCTTGTTGAGTACCAGAACGCAGTTTGATGGCTAAATTATTACTCATTGTTGCTTCCTTCATTTTCAAGCGCCAAATTTGCTCAATAGTCATCAACTCGTTTACCAGTTCACAGTCGATGTCAACAGGAAAAAATGACTATTCTGGGTTTATGGGGTGATCCACTAATCTATCCAGCAAATACCACTGCTGCTAAAGATCAGGGTTATTTTTACTCTTACAAAATATTTAACTATCAATCTTCTTATTAATATAAAGATATTTATATTTCTTTAGACTTTTAAATATAACGATATTCAGGATTTGATGATATTTTATATTTTATTGAGTAAAATTACTCTATTTTTTGTATTGACAAATAAATTTACTGGGATTTAAAATAATTACTGAATTTTATGTATATACTTGTAAATAACAGTTAAAATAATAAAAAAGAATACAACTATGAGTACATCTGTCAAAACCATTACAGTCTACGACGAATTTATAGATTTTCTCGCTGCTGGTACTACTCCCGAAAGTCTAATTAATTTCCACCTTTCAGAAACAGCACAAAACCGTTTAGAAGATTTAATTGACAAAGCGAAAAATAATCAACTCACCAAAGAAGAAAAACGGGAGTTAGATATTTTTTTGAATTTAGAACACGTTATTAGATTAGCAAAAGCTAAAGCCCATAAATATATCAACACTGAGGGTAAATAAAATGTCTCGTACTTACATTAATTTAGAAACAAGACGGTTAGTTGTGGAACGTGCTGGAAATATCTGTGAATATTGTCTAATTTCAGAGGAAGATACCTTATCTTGTCAAGTTGACCATATTATTAGTGTTAAACACGGTGGAACAAGCACAGAGGATAATCTTTGTTATGCGTGTGTTTTTTGTAATTTGCAAAAAGGTACAGATTTAGGTTCAATTAATTGGCGAAATGGTGAACTGGTGAGATTTTTTAATCCCCGTCGAGACTTCTGGGGTGATCATTTTCGACTTGAGGAAGCTGTGATTCAACCATTAACAGATATTGGTGAAGTAACAGCACGTATTTTAGATTTTAACAATGATGATCGGATTCAAGAAAGACAGTTTTTAATAGAAGTTGGTAAGTATCCATCACTAGCAGCAAAAGCAAAAACGAGTAATTAAATATAGAAAAAATGCCATAAAAATTTTCTGTAATTGCTAAATTATCTCAGATGATTTTGTACAAATTACTTTCAATAATTTAACTGATGACTACTCATTACTATTTATGTTTAGATAATTCTACAAGGATAAAATAGCAAAAGGAGTATCATGGTTAAGTCTTTGGAAACTCCCCCAGTTGAGTTGTTGAAACCAGGTGTCAAAGCACCTGTTCAAGAAACATTATTAACACCCCGATTTTATACCACAGATTTTGATGCTGTGGCGAAAATGGATATTTCCGGTTATGAAGAAGAAATCAGGTCTGTAGTTGATGAACTCAAGGCAGATTATAACCGTCATCATTTTATCAGAGATGATGAATTTAAACAGTCTTGGGATCACATTCAGGGAGAAAAAAGACTTGCCTTTATTGACTTTCTAGAACGGTCTTGTACTTCGGAATTTTCCGGGTTTTTATTGTTTAAAGAATTATCTCGTCGTATCAAAGACAGTAATCCTTTACTCTCTGAAGCATTTGAATATTTAGCACGGGATGAAGCCCGTCATGCGGGTTTTTTAAACAAGTCAATGGCGGATTTTAATTTATCCCTTGACTTGAGTTATCTTACTAAAAACCGGACTTATACTTTCTTCCCTCCAGAATGGGTAATTTATACAGTTTACCTATCGGAGAAAATTGGTTATTGGCGTTATATTTTAGTATTTCGCCATATCGAAAAGCATCCAGAATTTCAATTTTATCCTTTATTTAGGAAGTTTGAAAGCTGGTGTCAGGATGAGAATAGACATGGTGACTTTTTCAAGGCTTTGTTACGTTCTCAACCTCATTTATGGAATAATTGGAAAGCACGTTTATGGGTGCGTTTTTTCCTCTTAACTGTGTTTGTCACCCATACTATGACAGTTTTTGAACGGGCGAATTTTTATGAAATTTTAGGAATTCATCCCCGTAAATACAATAGTCAAGTGATCACAGAAACCAACAAAACCGCAGCTAGGGCTTTTCCTGTCATTCTCAATACAAATCATCCCTATTTCTTCTGGAATTTGGAACAATGTGCGATCAATAATCAGAAATTGATTGATCTCAAAAACAGTAACAAATCTGTAATTGAGAAGTTCTTCCAAAAAATTCCTTTGGTGATGAATATTGTGTGGTATATGTTGAAGCTTTACCTCGTTAAACCTATCAATACAGAAAAGACTCGCCAAACTGTTTGTTAATTTTTTAAACTTGTGATTTGCGGTTTTTTCTTATTATTAATTTTTAATCTTGCGTAATTCCTCAGATCCTCAACTTCTTAAAGAAGTCGGGGATCTTAATATTATTTAATCTGATGATTATTTACAGAAATTTAAGTATTATTTGATGCTATAGGTTGTAAAATCTTCATGTCCTAAAAATCACTAAGATAATGAGGATTTTCACACAAGGTGATCGTTGGGTTATTTTATTAGTTTGTTTAATTGCTGTTTTTAGTGGTTTTCAAGTATTTGCTAAACCACCTCAACCACACAATGCAGTTATTTTTGTGACTGATGGTTTACGTCCCATGACTGTAAATGCTACGGACACACCCACTTTACAGTCAATTAAAGAACAAGGTGTAAATTTTGTTAACTCTCATTCTCTATTTCCTACTTTTACCACAGCTAATGCTTCTGTGATTGCTACAGGTCATTATTTAGGTGATACAGGAGATTTTAGCAATAATATTAAAGTTAATGTACCAGTTAAAAGCGCGAAAAATACCATAGTTCCATTTTTAGAAAATGACGCAGTTCTCAGAGAAGTTAATCAACAATTTGGTAATAATTTCTTAAATGAAATTAGTCTTTTAGCGATAGCAAAAAAATCAGGTTTTAGCACTGCGGCGGTAGGTAAATTAGGTCCTGTTTTAATTCAAGATATCACTCAAGAAACGGGTAAACCGACAATTATTATTGATGACGCTACTGGTACATCAACAGGAATACCTCTGAGTGAGGAAATTAGCAAATTATTAACCCAAAATTCCCTACCTTTAATTACACCATCACGGGGTGAAAATGGTAAAGCTGGTGATAGTCAAAATCCCGGTGCAAAAGTTGCCAATATTAAACAACAGCAATATTTTGTAGATGCGATAACTAAGGTGATTTTACCTCTATTTAAACAACGAAAAAAACCTTTTGTTTTGGTTTATTGGTCACGTGATCCAGATGGAACACAACACAATCACGGTGATAGTTTAAATCAACTTGTTCCTGGTATCAATGGTTCTACTGTTCAAGCTGCAAAACGCAATGTAGATAATAATTTAGCGCAGATTATCGCTACTTTAAAAAAATTAGATTTGGCAAAAAACACAAATATATTTGTGACTGCGGATCATGGTTTTTCTACCATTAGTAAAGAAAGTAAAACTAGTTATGCAGCAAGTCTCAGTTATGAAAATGTCCCTGCTGGTTTTTTACCTCCTGGTTTTTTAGGAATTGATTTAGCAGATGATTTAGAACTTGCTTTATTTAACCCAGATCAGGAAAATACACAATTTGAACCAACACAAGGACAATTTTCTACTAATAGTATTTTAGGCAAAGATTTGCAAAATTTAGAGATAGTTATTGCTGGGAATGGTGGTTCTGATTTAATTTATTTACCTGATTTGCCAAACAATGAAAATCAAAAAGATTACGTCCAAAAAATTGTTAATTCTCTCCTCAAACAAGATTATGTAAGTGGTTTGTTTGTCAATGATACTTTAGGAAAAATCCCCGGTACATTACCTTTAAGTGCAATCAAATTACAAGGAAAATCACGCACTCCTACACCTTCAATAGTTGTTAATTTCCGTTCTTTTGATACAGGTTGTGGTGTACCCACAGCTTGCGGTGTGGTTGTAGCTGATACTACTTTACAACAAGGTCAGGGAATGCACGGAAGTTTTAGCCGTGCGGATACTTTTAATAACATGACTGCTATCGGACCAGACTTTAAAACGCAATATGTAGATGAAGCACCAGTGAGTAATGCAGATGTGGCTGTAACTCTCGCAAAAGTGTTAAATTTAAAAGTGCCTAGTCAGGGTAAGCTGGTGGGAAGGGTGTTAAATGAAGCTTTACGTGGTGGTGTAAATCAGGTAAATTTTCAATCTCATGTTTTAGAATCTGCACCAGCAGAAAATGGCTTAAAGACGGTGTTAAAATATCAGACTGTGGGTGATACTCGTTACTTTGATGTTGCGGGTTTTCTGGGTAGAACTTTGGGTTTGTAGTTATCAGAATCAGGATTTAAGGATGAACAGGATGAGGCTATAATTGATTTTAGGAACATTGCTAAAATCTAACCTATATATTCAATTATGTTTATTCTTGAATCAGCAAAAAGTTGGTTATAACATTAATATAGATAGATATGAAATGAGATACCAGATTTCTCGTCACGCACAAACAGAAATGGAACGCCGAAAAATTTCTGTTTCTTTAGTTGAATCGGTTTTAGAAAATCCTCAACAAATTCTCCTTGAAAGAGAAGGACGCAAAGTATATCAATCAAAAATTGATTTTGGTACTGGTAAACTTTTCTTACTGCGTGTTATTGTGGCAGATGATGTTGATCCTACAGTTGTAATTACTGTTTATCGCACTAGCAAAATTGAAAAATACTGGAGAGAATTATGAAAATCACATACAATGCAGAAGTTGATGTTTTAAGAATTATATTCATTGATGTGCAAGTTGAAGAAAGTGATGAAGAAAAACCAGGAGTTATTTTAGATTATGACGAATTTGGAAATATTATTGGCATTGAAATATTAGATGCTTCCAAACGTATTGATAACCCTTGTTCAGTAGAGTATTCTGTGAGTAATTCTTAGGTTGATTCTTTAATCCCGTAAATCCTATTCAGCTTAACTTAGTAACATTAGTTACTTCACTTACTACTCAAAGCATCACCATCTATACATTACTGACTGGATCGGGATAAAATTAAGAAGTATTCTAAAAATCCGGCATTTACCTTCACGGAGATTGTGGCCTGATGTTGCTGTGTCTCAGAATTGAAAATTTTGCCCTCATTGACCAGTTAGAATTAGAATTTGGTGCTGGTTTGAATGTTTTAACCGGTGAAACCGGCGCGGGAAAGTCAATCATTTTAGATGCGATTGATGCGATTTTAGGTGGTAAAATTTCTAGTCGTGTGATTCGCACTGGAACAAGTCGCGCTTTAGTAGAAGGGACTTTTAGTATTAATGCAATTTTATCGGCTTGGTTAAGTGAACAAGAAATTGATTTAATTGATGATAATTCAATAATTATTAGTCGAGAAATTACCGCAAATAACAATAATATCCGCAGTCGATCACGGGTAAATGGGGTGTTGGTAAATCGGCAAATGATGGGAAATTTGCGCGATCGCCTAGTAGAAATTACTGCCCAAGGTCAAACTGTACAAGTGGGACAATCTGCACAAGTGCGAGATTGGTTAGATTTATATGGTGGTGATGATTTAATTCAAAAACGTCAACAGGTTTCTGTTGCTTATAGTGCCTATCAACAAGCATACCAAACTTTAGAAAAACGCCGCACTTCGGAAAGAGAACGCTTACAACAACTCGATTTACTCACCTATCAAGTTCAGGAATTAAGTGCAGCAAATCTTGATGATCCGCAGGAAATGGAACTATTAACCCAGGAAAGAGAGAGGTTAAATCATGTTGTTGATTTGCAACAAATGAGTTATAAAATTTATCAATCTTTATATCAAAATGATGCAGAAAGTCCCACTGCTGCTGATTTATTAGGTGATAGTGAAACTATATTAAATCATATTGTTGAATTTGATTCCCAACTGCAACCGATTTTAGAATTAGTGCGGGATGCAGTCGCTACTGTGATGGAAGTGGGTAGACAAATTAGCATTTATGGCGAAAGTTTAGAAGCTGATCCGCAAAGATTAGAAGAAGTAGAAGAACGCATCCGAGAATTAAAACAAATTTGTCGAAAATATGGACCAACTCTCACAGAAGCTATTGAATATTATCAACGCATTCAAATAGAATTAGCTGAACTTAATAACCAAGAACAATCTATAGAAAGTTTAGAACAACAAGAACAAGTTGGTTTACAATATCTTAACCAAATCAGTCAACAATTAACCCAACTACGTCGGCAAACTGCGGCTAATTTAGCATCTCATTTATTAGCTGAACTCAAACCTTTAGCAATGGAAAAGGTCAAATTTCAAGTGGAAATTACACCGACTTCTCCCACTGCTATGGGTGCAGATAAAATCACTTTTATGTTTAGTCCTAACCCCGGTGAACCCATCCAACCATTAACAGAAATTGCTTCTGGTGGGGAAATGAGCCGATTTTTACTAGCTTTAAAAGCTTGTTTTAATCAACAAGATGGGGCGGAAACAATGATATTTGATGAAATTGATGTGGGTGTATCTGGTAGAGTTGCCCAAGCTATTGCGGAAAAATTACATCAATTAAGTCAAAATCAACAAGTTTTATGTGTGACTCATCAACCTTTAGTTGCGGCAATGGCAGATCGTCATTTTCGAGTTGATAAACAAGTAATTAATAAAAATGGTAACACTGAACAAAGGACAGTTGTCAGAGTTACCAGTTTAGATAATTTAAACACCCGTCGGGATGAATTAGCACAATTAGCGGGTGGAAAATCTGCAAATCAGGCGATCGCTTTTGCTGAATCTTTGTTATTGCAAGCTGCTAACCATCGTCAAAATCAGGGTGAAGAATAAATAAGAAAATCATCCTAAATGTGTAAATTTATTTTTATCTAACGGCAGAAAATTATACTAGGTTTAATATGATTGAACCGCAAAGGGCGCAAAGGACACAAAGGTAAGAGAGTTTAAGAGATTTTTTAGTGTGGCTGTGTTTATTTTTTCAAAATTGGGATGCTCCCCTTATTAAGGGGGATCTTTGAGTTATTAACAGTTTAAAACTTGCAAAAGTTGCCCAATTTCATCTACAGTATTATAGTGTGCTAATCCAATTCTTAATAACCCTCCTGATGTTTCTACACCTAACTTTTCTGTCAGTTCAATAGCATAGAAATTTCCATGCCAAGTAAATATTCCCTGTTCTCCTAAAAACTTCGCTATTTCTGCCGATGTTTTACCTTCAATTGTGATGGAAACTGTGGGAGTTCTCCAATTAAATTTTTCCGGTTCTGTAATTCCATAAACCTTAATTCCAGGAATTTCTAACAACCCATCAATCAATTTTTTACTTAATTCTCTTTCATATTGTTGAATCGCTGTCATTGCCGCTAACAAAGCTGCACGACGACTATGATAAGCTGATGCTAATTCATGGTTTTCTGGTGTTTCTGAAGTTAAAAACCGGGGACAATGAAAAGTAGTTAAACCTTCTCTATCTGCTTCTATTAAAGATTCCAGTAATTCATTATCTAAAGTTGGGGAAACGTGACAACCTAATTTAGCTAAGTAATTAATTGTTGCTACCAACCCCGCTAAACCTTCATGATTTAATGTTCCTGTTTCCCATCTCGATGGAACTTCATTAGATGCAGGTCTAACTTTATAGGGAGAAAATCGGGTTAAATGTTCTCTTTTGGAGTATAAAATACCAAGGTGGGGCGCAAAGAATTTATAAGCTGAACAAGCGAGAAAATCACAATCTAAATGATGGACGTTTATCGGTGCATGGGGCGCATAATGCACAGCATCAACAAAAACTAAAGCCCCAAAACTATGGGCTAATTTGACTATTTTTGCAATATCATTAATTGTTCCCACAGCATTAGAAGCATAGGTGACGGCAACTAATTTTGTTTTTTCATTAATTTTGGTTTCTAAATCATTTAAATCTAGGGTACAATCTGAAATATTGATATCAACAAATTGAACATTTACACCTTTTTCTTCTAAAGCAACCCAGGGAGAAATATTAGCAGCGTGATCTAATTTTGTGACAATAATTTCATCACCTGGTTGTAATTCTCTAGCGATCGCACGACTGACACTAAAAGCGAGAGAAGTCATATTTGCACCAAATACAACTTCATCATGATCGCATCCTAAAAAATCGGCGATCGCTGCTCTGGCAGAATTAATTACCGCATCTGTTCGCGCACTGGTGGTAAAATAACCATGAGCGTTAGCATTAGACCTAACTAAATAATCATTGATATTATCCAAAACTGCACCCGGAACTTGAGTTCCTCCAGGTCCATCAAAAAATATCGCCGGTTTTCCGTTAATGGTTTGGTTTAATGCGGGAAATTGCGATCTAATCCATTTTATATCTAGAGATTCCATAAATTAATTTCCTTATGGAGAGAAAACAGATTTTTTAATGCAGATGTAGCTTGCTTACCTAAGGGTAAGCAGATTATTTTCAAATCTGAAACTTTGCGTCTTTGCTCCTTAGCGTCTACCCTGCGGGATCTCCTGACGAAGATTGCGCGAAACTGAATTTATAATTCCTGGGAAAAATCTAAAGCAACCTTCCTTAAAATATTCATTGGACCAATATCTTTAACTAACTGCATTTGTTCAGTATTTCTCACCAACAAAGCACCAGCAAAGCCCAAAGAATTAATAGAAATTGACTCAAATTCCTCCTGCAAACGTGGTATAATTAACATCCATTCTCGCGTTGCTAAAAAATTATATGCTCCCGATTGTTGATTATTATCAACTGCCTGAATGCCTACCATCTCTAGTAAAGCATAATATTTCGCTAACGTCACCCCTGCTGTTTCATTAGGTGCAAAAGTTGTAAAAGCGTGTAAAAAAGGCAGTCCGGGTATAGTTGTGATACTTTCTGTAAATTTAACTGTTTCTATTAATGGTGCAATGGGTATTTCTTTTCCAGAAATTGGTACTATTTGTAAATGTTTATGTCGCTGACTTGCACCAGCAATTTTACCACCATTATAAAATACTAACCCATCAAAGTCAACCAAACAAGCCGACATTGCCGTAAAATCTTCGAGAGTTAATAAATTTTCCTGTTCCTCAAAAGCACGGGTAATAATTAATAGGTGATAATCAACAACATTGAACTTATTTAAAATACAAACATGAGTTTCGGAAATGTCAGTTACAAATAAATCTTGTTCATAAGGTAAAAAAGGATTAAATTCTTTACCTGTCTTAGCGGTTTGTTTTTCTTGTTGTTCTTTTGCGGCTTTTTTACGGTTGAGATTTGCTAAAATTCTCACTAAGAATTTAACCCCATCTTGTTCTACAAATTCAAATTCTGTGGGAATAGATTTTAAAGCTTCACATTCTAAAGCGTGTGCTGTAGTTTGTTTTACCCTCTTCCATAAAGTCCCTGGTTCGAGTAATATTTTCCCCTGTGTCATCTGTTTTTATGATAAAGGTGCGAAAATATTATATACTAATTCTCAATCAATCGTAAATAACAAAATACCCTGAAAATATTGATTTTACTCCCTTTCCCCCAAAAGATTACTAATTATCTTCCTTCTCTTCCTTCTCTTCCTTTGTGTACTTTGCGTACTTTGCGGTTAATTAATAAAAAACTTAGAAACTAGCTCAGTACAGGATTAGTTATTTGTCACCATTTAAATGAGTTGTGGGGCAACTCAACAAAGATGAAAATGCCCCATTTTAATTAAATAATTAAGTACGCACAGTTTCCGGCCAAAGTTCTCGCAAAGCAGGGGGCATCATGTGAATAACATCCTCAACTTCTCCTGGGGAAACTCTTTGAGCAAGAACTTTGAAGACAGCACGCACCAAAGTTTCTGGATCAATATCAGCATTAACATTGCGGAAATAATCCCGAATATGCTGTAAAAATTCCTCCTTTGTTCTATCTTTAGTTTGTTTTGCACCTGGTCGCCAATTTTCGTAATAAAATCCACCTAAAAGAATGGGTAATTGCGCTCCCAAATGGGCAGCTTCTTCCACAGTCAAGCGATCGCGCAATGCGTGTAATGTAGCTCGCAAACCTTGAAAGACTTGGTGTTTATTTTCCCAACCTAACTCTTTTGCTAACTCATTAATCCAAGGAATTGTTTTCTGTACAGTAGCATCAAAAGTATCTAATCCTGTCATTGTCATAATTATTTCTCCTATTTCAGAGGATGAGTGTATGACGTTTTTTAAGCAGACTGCGTAATGACTTCAAATTATAAAAACCTGAATATTTTCTAACTTCTAGCTAATGGAGCATAATTTTTTATATACTCCTCTATCTGCTAGGAGATTAGGAAAGATGAAAAAATTTTGTTACCAACAGATAAACCAAACTCTTACCGGCCTCCACGAGAAGACTTTCAATAGCATTCCCTAATTATTATTAGCAGGTGCATTTGCATTTTTTTCTTTTGAATTTGTTTCTTGTGTTGGTACAACCACAGTAGAAGAATCTTTACTCTCAGATTGCTTAGGTGGTGTTGTGGGTACAACCACAGAATTTTTCGGTTGTGGTGGTGCTGTTGGTATAACTACAGGTGCTTCTGGTTTTTCCGGTTGAGCAGAGTCGTTATTTTCAATAGCAGGGGGTGAGATATTTTCTTGTTCTTTTTCTGGAGATGGGGTAGGTTGAGGAGATGATTGAGCTTCCCGTAGCTTCTCCACTAATGAAGGTGTGGGAGTAACCACAGGTGTAGATGTAGTTTGTGGATTTGTGCGGGGTGTAAGTTCTGAAGAATTTTCTTGTTCAGGCGCAGTTTCTGGAGAAACACTCTCGTTAGTGGGAGTTGGTTCTGGGGAAAAATTACGTTTGCGCTTGCGTCGTTCTGAAGTAGAAAATGATGCCGACTCACTAGAAGATTGAGTTTGATGATCTTGATTTTCCGGTGAAGGTGTAGTTTCAACTACCGGTTTTGGTGTAGTAGGTTCTGGAAGAGGTTGTTCAAAAAGTGGCTTGGGGGCTTGTGATTGAGATTTCGGTAACATTCTTGTCACAGTAAACCCTGCTGTCATAGCTACCAAAGCTACACCCACGCTAAGAAATGCCTTAGATGTAACAATTTTGTTTGGTAATACTGTAACTTTACTTACTGGTGATGATATAGGAGCAGGAATAGGTGCTGGTTGTTTTTGCCGATTTTCTGCTTCTAGTGCTGATACATTAATCGTTGGTGCGGGTTGAGTAAGTAATTGCGGTGTCATCTCCAAACCGCTTCCAGGTAATAATTGTAACCATTCTGCTACTGTCGCCGGACGAAACCGAGACTCCACAGCCATACCGCGCATAACTGCTTGATTAATAGCTGCACTCAGGTAGGGTTGCAGTTCACGGGGAGAAGGCATTGGTTGTCTATCTCGTAATAATGCCGGTATGGGAACTTGTCCGGTTAAAAGTGCATACAAAGTAGCAGCTAAACCATAAACATCGGTAGCTGGGGTGCGTGTTGCTTGGCTTAAATACTGTTCAATAGGTGCATAGCCTTCACTCACTAAACCAGTGTGAGTTTGTTTAACACCGCTGTTAAATTCTCTAGCTATGCCAAAATCAATCAGTATAACTTCCTGAGTGCCTTGGCGGAGAATAATATTATCAGGTTTAATATCTCGGTGCAGCAAACTGTTATTATGTACCACCTGCAATGCTGCCCCAATTTGGCGAATATAATGAATTGCGGTTTCTTCTGATAAAGGTATTCCTGGTGACACAAAGGCTTGTCCTAAAGTTTCCCCTGGAATATATTCCATCACCATGTAAGGTAAACCATTTTCCTCAAAAAAGTCACTAACTCGGACAATGTTAGGATGGACGCAAGTGGCTAATCTTCTTGCTTCATCTTGAAATTGACGCTCGAATTTAGGAAAATCAGGATGTTGCCTGAGCCGTTCATTGATAGTTTTCATCACTACTTCTTGACCTAAGTAACGATGCGTAGCTTTGAAAGTAATACCAAATCCACCTCTCCCTATTTCTTGGATAATGGTATATTTTCCACTCTGCAAAATTGTACCTGTTAACATCGGGATTCTTGAGTCTTAATTGAGCAGTTGACACTCCCATTAAAGCTTGTGTCTTTATCAGTCTAAAACTTTTTCTGGGGTTCGAGTTGAGAAGTTGTTTTTGGATAGTAGAGGGGGAGTGTTTACACAGGATAATCTGAAGTTGAGGAACTGACAAGGAAGCTCAAGATGTACCTCAGATGTACCTCGTGCTTTATCTAAATACAACAGGAATCAGGAGTCAGCAGTAAGAGGATGTTTGAAAAGTAGGAAAGGTGGTAAAAAAGCTCTCTCAGTATAAGCTGTGAATAGATAATAGACAGCACCGAGAGAGTGACATGAGTAAAGCATACCCCTGAAACCTGACTCGCGCCCAATATGAGTTTCTGAGTGAGTTAATTCCAGAAGCAAAACCAGGAGGTCGTCCACGTGAAGTGGATATGTGGGAAGTTCTCAACGCAATTTTTTATCCCACATTCCGCACCCTCAGTTGAATATAACAATGAACAACACGTCTCTAGTTGGACTCCAGATAGGGATTTTATCCTGAATCTTTTACCAGATGATTGTTTACGTTACTATCAATTAGCCACTTAATTCTTCTCTACATTAATTTAATTAATATCAGATTTAGGAGCTAATCTATTTGATTTATAGCTCTATTTTACTATGTCTATAATTTCGTTTTTTACTTCAATCTCTTAGTTTAACTTATAATCTCTATCTTGAATATCTTCATTATAAACAAATCTGGAAACACCAAACCAATATTTAACCTTCCTTTTCTGTGCAGAACTCAATTTCAGATAAATCCTCTTTGATTTTTTTAGAGTATTTTCTCCAGTCCTGCATTCTACAGGAAAAAACGTGAAGGATTGATAGTAAATTTTATGGTGAGCGAAGCCGAACCACTTGGGTAAGCTCTGATTGTGGACAGTGTACAGTTTTGTCGAGAACCACGATTTGTCCACCGTTTTGCTCGACCATATATTGTACAAGCTCAAATCCAAATCTTGCGAGTCTGTCCCGACAGGCAACAACAAGGATGAACTTATCTCCTTGCAGAAGTCTGTCCAGTAGGGAGCGCAGACCTTTTCTTTTGAAGTTGAGTCCTGACCCGATATCTTTGATGATTTCTGCGTCTGGGTAGAGGGATTGCATATAAGCGATTTGTCTATCGAGGTCATCTCGC
>NZ_JAQMTI010000210.1:0-19660 GCF_028329225.1 Sphaerospermopsis kisseleviana CS-549
CCCCAGTCCCCAGTCCCCAGTCACCAGTCACCAGTCCCCAGTCCCCAGTCCCCTCACACTACCTTAAAACTAAAATTCAGACTTGCCCAGTTATTCACATTTAATACATAAGAATCAGTAGTAGTTCCATTGATTTCCGCTTTAGCTTTAGTACCATTATGTAAATCTTGCAGTAAAGCCTGGGCAACTTCTAAGGTATTAACTAACTGACTAATGGGCTGTTGATCAGCGGTGGGATACCTAGCCGTTACCAAGGCTGCTAAAGTTTCCGTAAAAGGAGATGTACTCAATATTAGTTGATGTTCACAAAACAATGCTCGTGTAGGCAACAACCAGCCAAAGGTAGTATCATTTTGGGGGAATTTCAGGGTTTGCCCTGGGGGAATGACTATTTCTTGCAGATCGGGTTTGGTGTCAGAAGCACTTGCTTCTGGGGACATTTGCCAAGGGTAAAAAGCTATGGCACTTCTAGTATTATTTAACCCCACCAGCATTACATAAATTGGGCGATCGCTCAAATTTTCTACCCGGTACTGCATCCTACTACCCACGGGAACTGTAGGAACAACTGTTCCTGGGGTGGTAAATGCTTTGTTAGTTGTAGTTTCCCCACTCAGATTGCGCCATGTTTGTCGCTGCATAACTACACGAGGCGAGATTTTGTTCATCATCTCTAAACTCGCTTTCACCAGTAAACGAGAAGAACCTTCATTTTCTGTCAGTCGCCATAACTTGGCGGCTAACAAGGTGGAAAATTTGGGTGTTAATCTTTGTACTGCAACTTTAACTGCTTCTCCAATTTCTCCAGAAGTATTATTTATTAGCTCACCACTGAGAGAAAAAAGACCATAACGACTAGGAACATTTTCCACTTTACCAAATACGTAATCAGCGCCCTGATCTGCTGAGGCAATATTTATCATGCGGGTAATGGCTGCAAAGGCACTGGTAGCGTCTACACGCTCAATTCTTTCCAGTCCCGAATCTAAGGCTACTGTTAAATTAATATTCCGGGGTAACATACGTACAGATTCCTGTACCAGTTGCCCAACTTGTAGAGATTTGCTATGTTCTTGACTAGATATCTGTGCTTTTGCAGTTAAGCCACTGCGGGACTTTAATATTAACTGTTCTCCAGTCGGCAAAGTCAATCTCGAATTAACACCATAGTATTGCCAAACGTGCGGGGGGATTCCTCCTAACCATAATTGTACTGTTTTACCATCGTCATCCTTAGCTTTCACTACTCCTTCTGCTGTAGTGCTTTCTATGGGAAAATTCTCATTAATTAAAACACTTTGAGGATTTTTCTTCTCACTGAGTAACCCTGGTTGCTGTTCACTACCCAGTTTGTACATAGAACTACTAGCATGAGATAGCAGAACTTGAATTGTTGTGGCTGGGGTTGCTTCCCATAGATATTGAGTCAGAACGTAGGTAAATAAACCCGCACTGAAACCAGAAAACAATAATTCTCCTGCTGTTTGCTCTGGTTGTGAAGTTGCTTTTATCACCATGACATTGTTAGCAACTGAGTTCTGTGTTTGCAGGTGGTTGAACAGATCCAGTTCTTTGAGTGCTAACTTTGCTGTTGATGGTTCTGGACGGGCGCGAAATCGCAAACCGGCAGGATGTAATGTACTTTTAGCATAGTAGCTAGTATCTAATACTGCTGTTACTCGGTCTGTGGGGAGCGATCGCAATAATCCTAAAAGATTTTCTTCTAATAAATAGTTGACAAAATTTATATTCTGTGAATTTTCGTCAACTGGGATCAGGGCATTCTGCAAATTTTCTGGGAAAGTACCCAACTTGACACGACTACCATAGCCGCTAAAGTGGAAAATCACAACATCATCGGCTTTTGCTTGTTTACCCAAGTGATCTAAAATAGCTGCCTCAATAAATTCTCGACTGGCTTGTTCCTCAGTTAAGGTAAGAATATCTGAAGTTGCAAAGCCAAAACGGTGAATCAAAAGTTCTTTTTGCAATTCCACATCTGTCAGACAACCACCAAGGGCGGGACTTTGTGGATATTGATTTATACCTATTAGCAATGCCAACTTGCGGCTATTGGGTGCTGCTAAAGCTTGATAATAGTGATTTCCCAAAGTCAACCACTCAGCTTGAGTTAAACCCAATAGTGCCAGTATAGAGCCAATTCTTCCTAAAAACGCACGCCGTTTCATAAATTAGCTGTTAACCCTCAGTCGATAAGGTACAGCTTAAAGGGCTGAGGGCTAAAGAGTAAAGTTTGAAATTAGACTTTTTGCTACTTTTTCAGTCTCTTTAAACCAAAGCTGGTTGTTGGATAGACATTGCTCTGGCTAACTCGGCTGCCACTTCTGGACGAGAAAATTCTGGTGGGGGTAACTCACCACGACGCAACATTTCTCTAACTTTTGTTCCCGATAGGTGAACCCGTTCCTCTGGTTTGCTAGGACTGGTTTTAGTGGTGGCCATTTGTTTGGTGCGTGTGCAGTAGAAAGCGTGTTCAAACTTCATTGGCACAATGCCCAGTTCTTCTGGCGCAAACTCATCAAATATATATTGAGCGTCATAAGTGCCGTAGTAGTCACCTACTCCCGCATGATCTCGCCCAACTATAAAATGTGTACAGCCGTAATTTTTACGCACTAGAGCATGGAAAATAGCTTCTCTGGGTCCTGCATAACGCATTGCCGCTGGGTTAATTGCCAGAATTACTCGATCTAAGGGGTAATAATGATCCATTAATATTTCATAACAACGCATCCGTACATCCGCAGCGATGTCATCTTCTTTGGTTGCACCGACTAATGGGTGTAAAAATAGACCATCAACTGTTTCCAAGGCGCACTTTTGAATGTACTCATGGGCGCGGTGGATGGGGTTGCGAGTTTGGAAACCAACGATAGTTTTCCAGCCTTTTTCTCTAAACATTTGCCGGGAAGCAGCGGGATCTATTTGGTAGGCGGGAAACTGGGGATGAGGATCACGTTGCAGTAACCAGATATCCCCAGCCAGATTCACAGAACCTTGGTTATATACTACCTGTACTCCAGGGTGTTTGGCTTCATCTGTGCGATATACATTTACAGCTTCGCGTTTTTTGTCGTAAGTATATTTTTCGCTTAGTTCCAAAACCCCAATGTACTCGCCATTGGGGTTATCCAGACGCACTAAACCACCTACTTGGAGAGGGGCGGCAACTTCTTCTGTGACAGATAGTGTAATGGGAATTGACCAAACAGTACCGTTAGCCAATCGCATTTCTGCGACTACGCGATTATAGTCGGCTTGGTTCATGAAACCAGTCAGCGGACTAAAACCACCGATCGCAATCATTTCTAGATCGGAAATGGCTCGCTCATCAAGGGTTACTCGTTGTAAAAATTCTGCTTTGGAAAGAAATAATTCTCTTTGTTCAGTTGAAGCAATTCTGTTAATTAATTCTCCGCCGTGGGGGGCGATCGCATCTGGTTGGTAACTCAACGTGATTCCTTCCGTAATTTATAAATATTGTTATTGTTGCAATCTATGTACTAAGTTATCAAATTGTGGGTACTTTGTGTTACAAGTTCACAAAAAAAATTTTCTATTGCCGGTCGGAAAGGGTGTGATTGGGGATTGGTGACTGGGGACTGGGGACTGGTGACTGGTGACTGGTGACTGGTGACTGGGTAAAAACTAAATTCTTACTATTCCCTATTCCCTGCCTCTACTAAAAGACTTTCTCCGCAAACCCTACTTAACTTATGCTACCTTTGAGTAAGAAATATGAGATTGCCAAATGGTAATACTATGCAAACGGGAAAAATATCTATTTCCTTGCCAACAGCTTTATTGCAGTTTGTGGAGAACTACAAAATTACCAAAGGTTGTAAATCTCGTTCTCAAGTAATCGAGTTAGCATTAGATTTATTGAGATTTCAAGAGTTAGAGCAAGCATATCGGGAAGCATCAGCAGAAATTGACCCAGAATGGGAATTAACCCTAGAGGATGGGTTGAAAGATGAAACGTGGTGAAATTTATTTTGCTAACCTCAGTCCCGCAGTAGGGTCAGAAATGGATACCTGAACGGTTGCTTTAATTAATATTGTGTAGTACAATAGTATTTTAGAAATATATATTATTCGCTCGAAGGAAAAAATTTAAGATACTTTTTATTACTAAGAATAGTTGCTGGAATTATCAAAATCGAAGGAAACAAGTATGCTCAGTTGTCATGATGTTGCAAAGTATTTTCTATCTCAAGCTGATGAAGATGCTGGGGATTTAATTTCTAATCTGAAACTACAAAAATTACTTTACTACGCACAAGGTTTTCATTTAGCACTGTATAACGAACCTTTGTTTCCTGAGCCTGTTGAAGCTTGGATTCATGGACCAGTTGTACCGGAAGTTTATCATGAGTATAAAAACTTTGCTTCTAGTGCAATTCCCATTCCTGAAGATATTGATTTTTCGATATACGATGAAAAAACTGTTGATTTACTAGATGAAGTTTATAGCGTATATGGTCAATTTTCAGCTTGGAAATTGAGAAATATGACTCATAATGAAGAACCTTGGAAAGACACAGATGTAAGTGATGTTATTACTCATGAATGTCTAAAAAAATATTTTAAAACTCAGCTTTTAGATGAAGATGAGTAAGAAAAAAATTAAACAACCCCAAAAAGATAGGGGTAATAAACTAACAACTCCAAATGATCAAAAAGAAATTTCTCCAGAAAAAGCTCCACCTGTATTTTCTCTACGTTACCTAGAGGGTTAATATTGTTTAACTAAGTGTGAGAAAGATGATCAGGTTGCATTTGCTTTAAAATTGCATAGACTGAGTAAATTAACCTGGAGTCAAATACACTCGCAAGGTAGACACCAACTTGGTTATGAAAAAATTTCTAGGGATGCTATTAAAGCACCAATTCCCAAATTTATTACAGAAGATGTCAATTTTATTGCTTTTCGCTTTTCCGGTATAAAAGCAATGGTAGGCTATAGAGATGGTGCTATATTTTATGTTATTTGGTTAGATAGAAATTTTACTCTTTACAATCATGGTTAATTGCTGTTTGCAGATAGTACATTTTTCATCTAACAATTACACTGTAAAGATTTGTTGTGCTGTTAATTGCAAGTTAGGAAAGATGGAAGAAACAAGTTGATCGTTATTTTGAAACAATTGCTTTTCATATTCATCACCAACTAAGGTACAAATAGTAATTGTTGGTTGTTTGGGTTTACCAATATATTCTCTTCCTCCAATTCCCAAATAATCTACAATCAAATATTCAGGTACACCTAATAAAGCGTAATCTTCGACTTTACGGGCGTAGTCGTTTATTTACACTACTTAACTAAACTGTTCAATTATTCCCCCACCTAATACCTTTTCCCCTTCATACCAAACCGCAGCTTGTCCTGGGGTAATGCTGAACTGAGGTTCATCAAAAACTAACCGCACTCTGTCATTTTCTAAAGGTATCACCGTCACCGCTACAGGTTGGGAACGATAACGAATTTGCACTTCTGCACGGATGGGGGTTGCAGGTTCAGCAATAGACACCCAGTTTACCCGGTTGACTGTGCATTCTCCTTGAGTTCCTTTGGTGCGATCGCCCACTACCACACGATTATTAACTGCATCTAATTCAATCACATACAAAGGTTCAGCAGCAGCAATTCCTAAACCTTTACGCTGACCAATTGTGTAATGATGGACACCATCATGTTTACCCAAAACCTTACCAGTGGTATCCACAATATCACCTGGTTTTGGTGCTAAATATTTATCTAAAAATGCCCGCATTGAACCGTTACTTTCTACCAAGCATAAATCTTGACTTTCTGGTTTATCGGCGGTTTTTAACCCATATTCGGCAGCTATTTTGCGGGTATCGCTTTTATTTAATTCTCCCAAAGGAAAGATCGAAGCCCCAAGTAAATCTTGAGACAAATCATATAGGAAATAAGATTGATCCTTGTTGCGGTCAACGGCGCGTAATAATTGATAACGTCCAGTGGTTTCATCATAAGTAATTCGCGCATAATGACCGGTAGCTATGTAATTACTTTCTAACTTCTCCCGTGCATATTCCACCATTGGTCCAAACTTCACCGTCTTGTTACATTGAGAACAAGGCAGGGGCGTAATTCCCACACTATAACCAGAGACTAAATAATCAACAATATTCGCTTGAAAGACATCCCGAATATCGACAATTTCGTGGGGAACACCCAATTGTTCACAAATACTAGCCGCGTCGATCATTCCTTCAGAGCAACATTGACCCTTACCTTTCATTAACCAAAGGGTCAAACCAATTACATCATAGCCCTGATTGTGTAAAATAGCGGCAGCTACAGAACTGTCAACGCCACCAGAAAGACCAACGACAACTTTTTTCATAATTTACACTTTTAACAGTGCTTGCTACTGTTCATCTATAATAAGGGTTTTTGATTTTAGCACAAGGCAAACACTCTCCCATAGTAGCATAAGTAGGGCTTTAGCAAAGCTAAACCCTGACAAAATTCTTTCGTTTTGGGGTTTCACCCATCTCCGTAATTTTTTATTATCCTGATTAAAATAATGGCTAGTAGAAAATTTTGAGAAACCCTGGTTACAAATATGTCTCATTTAATAACACGTCAAATTACCACTGTACCCGTAATTTCTTTACTTGTGGGTGGATGCTTGATGCTCACTTGCGAAGATAGTCTAGCACAGACCAGATTACCAGAATTGCAACCAGCAGTGGAGTTTTATCAAAATAATCAAAACTATCAAACTTCTCAACCTACACAAATTAGTCAATATGGACAAAACTTTGAAAGATATGTTGTCTATGTTGATAGCGATAACTCCCAAATTCTACAACAAGTGCGTCAAATTGAAAGTAGTGCTTATATTCGTCCGTTTAATGGACGTAATATTATTCAGTCAGGTGTTTTTAGCAAACCATCTAACGCCCAACAGCGTGTGAGAGAATTAGAATTAAATGGTATTAGTGGCGCTCGCATTCTCAGCTTTTCTAACCCAGAACAAATATCCTATTTCTCTGGTAGAGAAGTACCTTATTCTACTGGAGATAATTTTCGCAATGTAAGTCCTAGCGTTCAACGAGAACAGAGTAGATATTACTACGTTATCATTCCCACCAGCAGTAATAACTTACCCTTGCTTGGTAGAGAAATTCGACAAAAAATAGATGGTAATACTAATGTTTTTATGAGAACTCAACCACGAGGAGCGCATATAGCTGTAGGAGGTTTTAGAGAACGCCAAGAAGCAGAACAATGGAATAATTATTTGCGAAATTTAGGTTATGCTAATGCTAGGGTTTATTATGGAAGATAGGTGACAGGTGATTGGTGATTGGTGATTGGTGATTGGTGATTGGTGATAGAAAAGAATAACTAATAACTAATCACTAATAACTAATAACTAATGACTAATAACTAATGACTAATAACTAATCACTAATAACTAATGACTAATAACTAATCACTAATGACTAATACTAATGACTAAAGAACAATTTGTAGTCACTGCTGCTCAAATGCGTGACATTGAAGGACGAATATTTGCTGCGGGAATGCCGGTTGCAGCTTTGATGGAAAAAGTAGGGAGATTAATTAGCGATAGCTTCGCTCGCCACTGGCAACGCCTACAATCTATCATACCTCTTAGCCCCCTTTTTCAAGGGGGGTTGGGGGGATCTAATGTAGGAATTTTAGCAGGTCCAGGACACAATGGAGGTGATGCTTTAGTTGTAGCCAGAGAGTTACATTTTCAAGGTTATCAAGTTTGGATTTATCAACCTTTTGCTAAACTCAAAGAATTAACTTCTCAACATTTACAATATGCCCAAAGTTTGGGGATTCCTTGTTTTACAGAACTGGCAGAATTACCAAGTTGTGATTTTTTAATTGATGGGTTATTTGGCTTTGGTTTAGAAAGAGAAATTACCGGGAATATTGCCGAAGCGATTAACCATTTTAATGATTGGAATAAACCGATTTTTAGTATTGACTTACCTTCTGGTTTACACACAGATACAGGGGAAGTTTTAGGTACTGCTATTCGTGCAAATCATACCTTTTGTTTAGGTTTATGGAAACAGGGTTTATTGCAAGAACAAGCATTAGAATATATTGGACAAGCAGAATTAATTGATTTTGATATTCCCTTAGCTGATATTCATGCGATTTTAGGTGAAGTTCCTAAAATTAAACGCATTACCAAAACCACAGTATTTGATACCTTATCTTTACCTCTTTCCCCTACAACCCACAAATATAAATCTGGACATTTACTATTAATTTCTGGCTCAAAACGTTATGCAGGGGGCGCAATTTTAACGGGTTTAGGTGCGCGTGCTTCGGGTGTAGGAATGTTATCAATTGCCGTACCTGAAAGTATTAAACCGCTTTTAATTTCCCATTTACCAGAAGCGTTAATTATCGGATGTCCTGAAACGGAAACCGGGGCAATTTCTCATTTACAATTACCTCCAAATACAGATTTGAATTCATTTAATGCTATTGCTTGTGGACCAGGTTTAACTACAGATGCTACCCCAATTATTGAACAGGTAATTAATAGTGATGTGCCGTTAATTTTGGATGCCGATGGTTTAAATATCTTGGCACAATTAGGGACTATTTCCACTTTACAAAAACGCCAAAATACAACAATTCTCACACCCCACACAGGTGAATTTCATCGTTTATTTCCTGATATTAATTATCAAGATAGGGTGAAAGCAGTACAAACAGCAGCATCACAAACAGGGGCTGTAGTGCTGTTAAAAGGGGCAAGAACCGCCATTTCTAACCCTGAAGGTGTCGTTTGGATCAATGCGGAAAGTACGCCAGCTTTAGCTCGTGGTGGTAGTGGTGATGTCTTAACTGGTTTAATGGGCGGAATTTTGGCGCGGGTTGTTAATAAACAAGTTAATATTGAAGATGTGGTAGCTGCTGCGGCTTGGTGGCATTCTCAAGGGGGTATTTTAGCAGTAAAAGAAAGGACAGAATTAGGGGTTGATGCGTTTACTTTGACGCAATATTTAATCAGGGTTTTAAAGTTAAGTATTGAAGATATTTTGTAGGTATTAGATTATCTGAGTTTATCTGCATTCAATGGAAAATATTGTATAATATTGATAAGTACCCACAGGAGGTAAAAAATGGCAACACCTCAGCTAAAAAGTACCACAAAAACTAATCTTTATGAACAGGATTTTTACCTATGGATAGAAACAACCGCCCAACAGTTAAGAAAAGGAGATTTTACAGAAGTTGATTTAGGAAATTTAATAGAAGAAATCGAAAGCATGGGAAGAAGTGAAAAACGAGAGTTAAAAAGCCGTTTAATTGTGCTACTAATGCACTTATTAAAATGGCATTATCAACCTGAAAAACGTAGTGCAAGTTGGCAGAGTACAATTACTGAACAAAGAATTTGTCTTGAAGAATTATTAGAAGACAGTCCAAGTCTACAACCTTTATTCACAGAATTATTTGCAGATTGTTATAATAAAGCTCGTCTGAAAGCATCTCAAGAAACAGGAATTAAACTAAATTTATTTCCTCAAGAGTCTCCTTTTAGTTTAGATGAAGTTATGAATAGTGGTGTAGATATGTAGAATAGTTAAATGTGTTCTACCTGAAATATAAAACCAAATCTAACTTATTTTGATCAACAACCAAAGGAGGTTAAAAATGACAACACCTCAGCTAAAAAGTACCACAAAAACTAATCTTTATGAACAAGATTTTTACCTATGGATAGAAACAACCGCCAAACAATTAAAGGCAGGGAAATTTGCAGAAATTGATTTAGAAAATCTGATTGAAGAAATTGAAAGCATGGGAAGAAGTGAAAAAAGAACATTAGAAATTAATTTAGTAGTGCTTTTAATGCACTTATTAAAATATAAATATCAGCCAGAAAAACGCTCTAAAAGCTGGCTTTCGACTATCTTTGAACATCGCCGGAGATTAAATAAACATTTCCAAGATAGTCCTAGTTTAAAAACTAGTTTAAAAAATTTTTTTTTAGAAACATTTGTCGAATGTTATCAAGATGCACGTCAGCAAGCGTCTATAGAAACAGGTTTGTTACTTGATATTTTTCCTGTAGAATCTCCTTTTAATACCGATGAATGTTTAAATCAAGACTTTTTAACTGATTAAATATATGATTATTTTATAAATATTAGCCCCCCTTTTTAAGGGGGTTGGGGAGATATAAAATCAAACTAGGGTGGATCTAAATTAACCCCAGAATTTACAAAAAGTTCCCTATTCAACTTTTCAATTACATAATTTGCAACCACAGTTTCAGAACATTTATTTTGCCAAAAAATTAATGATTTATAGTGCATTTCTTCCATCAGTTCTTTATTTTCCAACAGATTTTTTAACACCTTTGGTAATTCTTGCCAATTCTTGATTTTAATCACCGGCGCACCTTCTAAATACCATCGAGAAGGTAAAGCTTCTGTGACTAAAACACAACCATATTTCATCCCCTCAAATAAACGCGTGGTTTCAAAAGATGTACCTCTAGGAACAAGACAGATTTTTGTATCCATCATGATTTCACAATAGCTGCGTTCATCCGCTTGAGTTCTATTGTGATAACCACCAGTAATTGATAATTCAACGTTAAATTCAGGATGTTGTTTTTTGAACTTCTTTAAAGTTGATAACATCAATTTTCTAGATAATGCTTTAGGAGTTCCTAACCAAGATTTAAAAGACCAGATAGGATATTGTCTGTGGACAACACTCCCGGAAAAATAAGTATCATAAAGCCGATCTGCGATATTTTTGATGGGTAAATCCTTGGAGTTATTGTAACCCAAGGGAAGATCATAGATAGGAGGAATTAGACCTTTACCTAATACCAAACTTTTGAATTGATGCCAATAATAATTAACCCGGCTTGGTACACCAACTAATAAAATTCTTAAAAACTGAATTAGTGTCAGTAAGTTTAACAATGAAGGTTGTACAATAGGGTTACATCCGAGAATGGAATTTGTACCTACACACTTAAATACCGCCCTGACTTTGTGAGCATATTTGGGTATACGATACCATTCATCACCCAATACAAAAACTACCACATTTTCCCCATAAGATGGTAGTTCATCAATTTCATTCCAAGTGACATAAAAGACTAAACCACTGATAAGAGAACTTTTTTCTATTGCTTGAAATACTTTACCGAAATAAGTAGTTAAAGCAAAGTCAATGGGTGGTTTAGGATCGTATATATCCCAAGCAACAGGTTTTTGATCTTTGCGGATATAGAGATAATACTGATTAGCAAGAGCAGTAATTACAGCCATATAATGTGGGAAGGATTTGTGAGAATTTACCCAAGTTTTTGAGATAAAAAAAACACTAAGACATAAAACCCAAAACTCTCAAATTAAGTTGGATGTCTAAGTATTAGCTGTTTATTTCTCAGCGGCCTTTTCTAAAATAGCCTTGCTTCAATTTTTCCATACTTTTTCGTGTAGACAAGACAGTTATACAAAATCATCATGTAAAATTCATAATTCTTTTGTAATTAATTGCTCCTGACTCCTTAGATACCATGACTTTTACCAACCACCCAATGACGACGGAAAAAGCGAGATAAAGCAGACTCTTCCAAAGATAAATAAATTGGTCTACCATGTGGGCAGGTCTGGGGGTTGCGGGTGCGTTGCCAATCATCTAATAATTGCTGCATTTCTGGTAAAGTCATTGGTGTACCATTGCGGATAGCACTGCGACAAGCAACAGCAACCTGGGCGGTTTGTAAGTCTCCTCCTAAACTTAATTCTAATAATGCTTCGGCGCAATCTTCCCGTGTTTTTAACATTGCGGGAACTGTACGTACAGCCCAAAGTTTTTCCCCAAAAGTTTCAATATCTAAGTTAATTCTTTGTAATTGGGCAACCTGAGAAGGTAATAATTGATAAAGAATAATTGGTGTTTCTACAGGCACTATTTCCCATTCATCACAGATTTTTTCATATAAAACTCTTTCATGGGCAATGTGTTGTTCTACTAACCACATTCCTCCTGGATGTTCAGCAACAATATACATATTGCTCACTTGGGCAACGGCTTTTAAGTAATTCTGTGTTTTTGTATCTGCATTTTTAGAACTAAAGTTATAACTACCTTTTTTTTCTGCAACTTTAAGTAAGTTACTTACTCGAGTTGTGTGAACTGAATCTTTTAAATTAGCTTCAGAAATATAGAATGCTTGATTAATCGTTTCGCTAATTTTTTCTTGCCAAGCATTAATTTCATTTAAATAAATTTCTGTTTTGGCAGGGTGGCGATTCCAGTTAATTTGATCAGGGGAAATGGTAAGATGTAAAAAACAAACCGGATAGCGATCGCGTGGTAAGGTTTTATGAAATGCTGCAAAAATTGTTTGTTCTAATTCTGGTGATTTAATGATTCTGCCATTAATGGCTACTTTTACCCAGTCAGGTTTATGACGGTGACATCTATCAGGTAAACCTATTACTAAGTTAATTGTAGATTGCGGATTTGGTATTTCTATCTTTAATTCTTTTAAATCACCTGGTTTAATTTGGGTGAGAATTTGCGGAATTAATTTACCTGGACTTGCAGTTTGACAAATAGTGAACCATTCCCGATCATTTTGCCAAACTTGATAAGTAATATGAGGATGACATAAAGCAATTTGTTGAATGATTGTTTGTACAGCTTTCATTTGCTGTGTGGCGTTCGGTAAACCTTGACGACGTGCGGGATAATTAGCAAATAAATTATCAACAGTAACAACAGTACCAGAAGCGATCGCTACTACTTCTGTTTTAATAACTTCCCCATCATTGCCATAAACAACCTGCCATCCTTCATTTCCTCCCACCGGACGGCTAAAAATTTCTAAATCTGCTAAAGTTGCTAAACTATGTAACGCTTCTCCACGAAAACCTAAACTTTTAATTTTCCACAAATCATCTGAAGAATGAATTTTACTGGTAGTATGTGCTGTTGCCGCTTGTTGTAAATCATCTAAATTCATACCACAACCATTATCAGCTACCCGCACTCGCCATTGTTGTGTCCATAAAGAAATTACAATGCGCGTTGCACCAGCATCTAAGGAATTTTCTACTAATTCCCGAACCACAGAAGCAAAACTATCTATTACTTCTCCTGCTGTAATCAGATATACGACTTCTGTAGGTAAAGATTGTATTGTAGATGCCATGTTCCAGAATTGAAAATTAAAAATTAAAGATTAAAAATTGTCGGGATGTACAGATAATTAGTTTACAATAGTTAGACTTAATTTAGCCGCATAAATTGTAATTATAATTTTAGTTAACATCTCTAAAGAATTTTAGATAAATTGTCAAAAAAACCGAATTTTCAAAGTATTTTTGATAGATTGCTGGTAAAGTCTTAAACTAAAAACGCCAATGAGTAATTTAGTTGCTGATGTTAATGAATTAATATCGCGTCTAGAATGGGGTCAACCCGCCTTTACAATTATTGATGTACGCGATCGCCTTACCTACAACCACGGCCATATCACAGGTGCTATTTCCATTCCCCTCAACGACTTAGCCGACCGTGCAAAAACCAGCTTGCATAAACAACGCCAAATCTACGTTTATGGCGACCATGATACCCATGCTAATCTGGCAGTTAGTATTTTAGGCGCTGCCGGGTTTAGAGATGTCTGTGTTATTCAAGGTGGCCTAGACGCTTGGAAAACAGTGGGTGGCGCGACAGAAGGCGTTTAACAGTTAATGAAGGCAACAGGCAAAAGGCAACAGGCAAAAGTTGATAAAAATTAATCAACTTTTATCAACTTTTATCAATTTTATCTTGTGTTCTCTGCCTTTGCTTCTTCCTCAATATTGTCTATGAGAAGTGACGCAAGATTGGACTAAAAACCTCATTATTGCGTAGGGGTAATTCATGAATTACCCCTACTTTTGTTCTGTTTTGCTTAATTCCTGTCTATATCAAAACCTTAGCTGGTTCAGGTTTCAATAAACCACTTAACAAAGATGCAGGACGTTGATCATGAGGCCAAGCAAAAGCATGGCGAAAAGCGGCATCTTGACAGGCTTGAAGTTGTTGGAAATTAATAATGTCGTAAGTCAGCAGATTTTCATATTCAAAAGGTAAACGGACATTATGTAAACCTGCGTTATCAGTACAGATGGCAATATCAACCCCAGTTTCAAAACATCGATCAAAAACCAATTTTAACTGCCGGATATCCTGTAAAGTTCCTGTTTTTAAGTAAGTCGTGGGACAAACTTCTAAACATTGTCCTCTTCTGGCTAAATCTGGCAATAATTGAGGATAAAGTAAAGGAATTTGGATACCGTGACCAATTCGCATTAAATAAGGTAAAAGTTCGGGATAACAACCATCTTTGGTTTCATAAAGATGTCCGGTAGTCTTCAAACCCAAAGAACGGGCATAGTTATATAAACTAATCCATTCTGGCATTCTTTCCCCATAAATGCGATCGCCACCTGCCACATCCACCGCACAAACATATTCTCTATTTTGTGCTGCTAAATCCACAATAGCCTTATTTACCTCAAAAGGTAAACGAGAGTGCATACAGAGAATTTGACTATTAACAATGGGATATTCCAAAGAATGACTCGCTTTACCCACAATTTCCACAATTTCCGCCATCTTATCAATTCTGGCGTTTTGACTCAGATGTTCAGGAGTGCGTAAATAGGGAGTATAACGCAATTCTAAATAAGCCAAATTTTCAAAGATATACGCACCACGCAACAAACGATAGATAAAGTAAGGTAAAGTTTCCACAGTTTGCACACTTTCCACTAAAGTATGCAATTCTAAATACTCATCTAAAGTATTGCGGGGACGGGTGTAAAAATCCTCAAATTCAGAATATTCAGCAAACCGAGAAATTAAATCTGTAGCATGGCGCTGAAAATACCGCCACAACACACGGGGGACGACGGAACCCCCCAGGTGTCTATGTAACTCAGCGTATAAGGCCATAATGGTAACTTTTAGATAAAAATTTTACTAATTGTAACAAAATTTATAAATAAAAAAATATATTAATAATTTTACCAACCACCAGTACCCAGTCATCAGTCACAAAGTTATTGACAAAAGCTAAAAAAACTGCTAATAATTAATATTTGTGGAAACTTTACCCTTTAATATAATCTCTTGGCTAACGTCATTGTCATAGGCGCTCAATGGGGCGATGAAGGAAAAGGTAAAATAACTGACTTACTCAGCCGCTCCGCAGATGTGGTGGTACGTTACCAGGGAGGAGTTAACGCTGGACACACAATAGTAGTCCAAGGTCAGACATTTAAACTGCACTTAATTCCCTCTGGTATATTGTATCCAGATACCGAATGTATCATCGGCTGTGGGACAGTTATTGATCCACAGGTTTTGATACAAGAACTTGAACAACTTGAACAACTAAATATTTCTACTGCTAATCTGCTAATTTCAGAGACGGCTCATGTTACCATGCCTTACCATCGGTTAATTGATAAGGCATCAGAAGAACGCCGGGGAACGCATAAAATCGGCACGACTGGTAGAGGTATAGGTCCTACCTACGCGGATAAATCAGAACGGACAGGCATCAGGATGTTAGACTTGATGGATCCGGCAGGATTACGTGAGCAGTTGGAATGGACAATAAATTATAAAAACACAATTTTAGAAAAGCTGTATGATATTCCTCCTCTTGACCCCCAAGAAGTGATTGAGGAGTATTTGGACTATGCAGAAAGGTTGCGTCCTTTTGTAGTGGACACATCAATAAAAATATATGATGCAGTGCAAAAACGACGTAACATTTTGTTTGAAGGCGCACAAGGAACTCTACTGGATTTAGATCATGGGACTTATCCTTATGTCACCTCTTCTAATCCTGTAGCTGGGGGTGCTTGCGTGGGTACTGGTCTAGGACCGACAATGATAGATCGGGTAATAGGGGTATCCAAAGCATATACCACCAGAGTCGGCGAAGGACCATTTCCCACAGAATTAGATGGGGAAATTGGTGATTTATTGGGCGATCGCGGTGCAGAATTTGGCACAACCACAGGTAGAAAACGCCGTTGTGGTTGGTTTGATGCCGTGATTGGACGTTATGCAGTCCGTATTAATGGCATGGATTGTATGGCACTAACTAAGTTAGATGTGCTAGATGAGTTAGAGGAAATCAAAGTTTGCGTGGCTTATGAAATAGATGGCCAACGCTGTGATCACTTCCCCACCAGCGCCCGTCAGTTTGCCCGTTGTCGTCCGATTTATAAAACCTTACCAGGATGGCAAGTACCAACCACTGAATGCCGTAGCTTGGAAGACTTGCCAAAGCAAGCATTGGACTATCTTAAATTCTTAGCAGAATTGATGGAAGTCCCGATTGCGATCGTCTCCTTAGGAGCAAGTCGTGATCAAACTATCATTGTGGAAGATCCAATTCACGGACCAAAACGCGCACTGTTGCACGCAGATGGTACACCAGTTTAATAATTGACAATTGACAATTGACAATTGACAACTAACAACCAACCACTAAAACATTAAGAGTAGTATGGCGATCGCATTAGAATCTCACAAACGTCCAGAAGGTAGCAAGCCCAATGCTTTGCGACGTTCTGGTTTAATCCCCGCGAATTTGTACGGACACAACGGTGCGGAATCAATTTCTTTAGTAGTTGATGCAAAAACCGTTGAACGCTTGCTCAAACAAGCTGCTCCCAACAAAACCGAAATTGAACTCAATATTCCTGAACTTCAGTGGACTGGTAAAACCGTACTCCGCGAAGTTCAAATTCACCCAGCCAAGGGTACACCTTACCATCTCAGTTTTTTTGCTGCTAAAGCCTAAAAGATGGTGTGCATTTTATCTTCAATAGCACTTAAATAGCACTTAAATTTTGTCATAATTGCTGAATGAACCAGGGTTAAACCCCTGGTTTTTTTTGTTAAGCTATCAGGGTTAATATAGCAGGAGTCAGGAGTCGTAGGGGCGAAGTAGGGGCGAAGTAGGGGCGAAGCCTGCCTGTCGGCAGACAGGCATTCGGAAAATAACCTGTGATAAAAATTGATAATTTATCGGCCGAATGCTTCGCCCTTACAGGAAAATAACCTTTTCATAAAATTGATAATTTATCGCCTGAATGCTTCGCCCTTACAGGAAAATAGCCTTTTCATAAAATTGATAATTGGTCGCCCGAATGCTGATGCTTCCAGCACGCTTCGCGAACACCCGTACAGGAGTCAGGAGTAAAACCCTTATTATCACTAGCTTTTAGCTTTTGAGAATGTCCTAACTACTCTGTCTACAGCTATATCTTATAAAATTATTTCCGCTGATACTTGTATGGGTTGACCTGTGTTTATCTGCGGCTAAAAATCCAACTTCCAAAAATCCAACTTCCAACATCCAACACTGGTATAAATATTATGACACAAGCTAATCTTCCAGCTTTAATTGAACAAATGTTACAACCAGGATTTTATCCTCATGGGGTAACAGAACCAATTCAACTGATTCAAACTCATGCTTCTTATGTGTTACTCACTGGAGAATATGTCTATAAACTGAAAAAACCTATAAATTTTGGCTTTTTAGATTATTCCACATTAGAAAAGCGGTTACATTGTTGCCAGGAAGAGTTACGTTTAAATCAGCGAGGCGCAGGTGAACTGTATTTGCAAGTATTACCTATTACCTGCACAGGAGAACAATACCATTTAGCGGGAACGGGGGAAGTTGTAGAATATGCGCTAAAAATGCGTCAATTTCCCCAATATGCCTTATTTAGTGAACTTTTTTCCCAGGGTAAGTTAAATGAAATGCACTTGCAGGAATTAGGACGGGTAGTATCTGAATACCATGCAAAGTCCCAGACAAATGATTACATTCGCAGTTTTGGGCAAATCTCAGAAGTGCGGTTGACTATTAATGAGAATTATAACCAAACTTTAAAGTATATTGGTGGTCCCCAAACCCAGCAACAGTTTACAGAAACAAAAGCATATACAGATAACTTTTTTAACCAAAATCCAGAATTATTTACTAGCAGAATTACCAATAACTACATCCGTGAATGTCACGGGGATTTACACCTGCGAAATATTGCTCTTTGGCATGATAAAATCATGTTATTCGATTGTATAGAATTTAATGAGCCGTTTCGCTTTGTAGATGTCATGTATGATGTGGCATTTACGGTCATGGATATTGAAGCAAAAGGGCGGAAAGATTTAGCAAATGCTTTTTTAAATGCTTATGTTGAACAAACTGGAGACTGGGAAGGTTTACAGGTATTACCTTTATATTTAAGTCGTCAAGCTTATGTGCGGGCAAAAGTGACATCATTTTTATTAGATGATCCTAGTGTACCCGCAGATGTGAAAGAAGAAGCCGCAAAAACAGCATCTGCATATTATCGTCAAGCTTGGGAGTATACTAAACCCAAACAAGGACAATTGATTTTAATGTCCGGGTTATCAGGTTCTGGTAAAAGTACCACTGCTAGATATTTAGCGCGTAAACTAGGAGCAGTTCACTTGCGTTCTGATGCAGTGCGGAAACATTTAGCAGGTATTCCTTTATTAGAACGTGGTGGAAATGAGATATATACACCGGAAATGACTCAAAAGACTTATGACAGATTGTTAACATTGGGAATTACACTGGCTAATCAAGGTTGGCGTGTGATTTTAGATGCCAAGTATGACCGTCAACACTTACGCCAGCAAGCGATTAATCAAGCTACTCAACATCAATTACCCCTACAGATTATCCACTGTACAGCACCGTTAGAAGTATTGCAAGAACGACTTGTTAACCGTACTGGTGATATTGCTGATGCTACCGCTGATTTATTGGTATCTCAACTCAACCAAGCTGAACCATTCACAGACAAAGAACAACCCTACATTAAAATCTTGGATACAACTCAACCACTGGAGGAACAATTAAAAGAATTTGGTATTGATAGATAGCTAGAATTTGCTTTGATTCCTTATTTCCTATTTCCTATTTCCTGAAGTGATATAATAGGATAATTAAAACGTAAGTATTCAGCCGTCAGCCGTCGGTTTCCGTTAGCAGCAGGTTAAAAAACACGAATTTCATCTGGCAAATTTTCCTCATCAACACTTACAGAATGTGGCAATATTATGATTTGAGCAAGAATCTGTCTACTTACTAGGTAAAAGCTGATTACTGATTACTGATTACTGATAGCTGAATGCTTACATTAAAACTGCGAGGTGAATTTCTATGGTAATTCTAGCACCTACTCACAGCGACACTCACACCAATAGCATCATCCTCCATAATATTTCTTGGAATACTTTTGAAAGGATTTTATTAGAAACAGGTGATACTCGCAATAACAGGTTTACTTATAATCAGGGAATCTTAGAAATTATGACTCCATTAATGCCCCATGAACATAATAACCGTTTGTTACAAAATCTCATTATTGTTTTAGTTGAAGAGTTAAATCTGAACGTTAAAAGCACAGGTTCATTAACTTGTAAAAGAGAAGATTTAGCTAGGGGTGTAGAACCTGATTCTAGTTTCTATATTCAAAATGAACCAATCATGAGAAATAAAACCAGTTTAGA
>NZ_JAQMTI010000211.1:0-2773 GCF_028329225.1 Sphaerospermopsis kisseleviana CS-549
ACATGAAAGAATTACAAGTTGGGAAAATCCTATAGACAAGGCGGTATGGCAGTTAAAACAGGTATGTCAAGAATTACCATCAAGACCAATCACACTATGGGACATTGAATACGGATGTGCGCCATTCGTGATCAAAACGGCCGAGATTAATGCAGATAAAAAGTGTGCATTTTTTGGGATTTCAAGAGATGGCAAAGAAATTTTCCAATCTCCTCCTGACTCCTGACTCCTGACTCCTGACTCCTGACTCCTATGCCCTCACGGAAAGACTTTCTCAGCAAGCCCTATGTAATTTTCGGAGATGTCTAATGTGTTAACCGGCGCTGGCGTTAACTGTATTAACTGTATTAGCTGCTGCCATCGCTTTTTTAGATGCTTCCGTCGCCCCCATGCGAATCTCAGAAGTGAAAGAAGCCATACTAAAACCACCAAACCGCTTGAGGACACTTACCCGCATCCGCAGATTAGGACTAGCAAACCACAGTCTTTCCTCAGACCACATGGTTTCATACTCAGTAATTAAAGTTAAAGCACCATCATCACCCATTTTGTAAGTTCCTGCTACGGGTGCTTTTTCTGCATAACCCATTTCTCGCAGTAACTTACCTTCTCCGGGTTTATCTGCATCAGGTACGGTAACTAAAACCGTAGAACCTTCGTGTTTTTCTTCATCCCATTCCATTGTTCCCTTCCAGGTAACTCTTGCACCACAGGAAGCTGTACTGGGATGAACTTCATACTGTTCACACAGTTTGATCACTTCTGGATGATCTGCGGCCAGCATTTCAATCACGATGTCTGATTTACCATCTTCTGATTGCTTAAAGGCCAAATGGTGACTTGTACGGTGAGAGAACCATTTCCCAGCACTTAGCTCAAAAAACTCTTCAATATTCATGAATCGAATTATCCTGGCTCAAAATACAAACAATCCCACTTTTATTATTAAACGTTAACAGGAAGCGTTGCCTAAACTTGATTTTCTATTTCTTTTAGTCTCTTGAGGGAAATCGTCGCAGCTTGGGCAACATGAGGATGACTATCTTTTTCTAAGTATTTCAAGGCTGAAACACTCTTGGGAGTAGGGAGATTACCCAAAGCTTCTGCTAGACGTTGCCGCACTAACCAATCTTCGGCTTGGGCAAAGCGCAGGATGTGATCTACAGATTCAATAGATTTAATTTCTCCCAAAGCTGAAATAGCAGCTTGTTGGATGACTACTTCTTGGCTATTCAGTGCTTGAATTAAAATATCATGGGCGCGGGAGTCTTTAATATTACCTAACGCCACAGCAGCACTAAATCTAACTAACCAATCTGTATCTTCATAAAATGCCCGTGATAGTGCCTCAACTGCTCTATTATCACCCAAATAACCCAAAGCACCGGCAGCGTCAGCACGGATACCATAATCTGGGTCAGTTTCCAAAATCCGCACCAGAATAGGATAACATTCTGGAGTTTGTTTGATACCTAAAGCAAATACAGCCATTGAGCGCAGTTGCAGAGATTCATCATCCAAGACCTTTTTAATCAAAGGTACAGCATCTTCTGAGGGAATATCGCGGAGGTTGGCAAGGGCTACCATGCGATCGCGCAAATTTGGACTTTCTAACTGAGTAGAAATTATCTCTAAGTTGGGAGCAGTCATTTATATGAAATCACTATCTTTACCTATCTTTACTTTAACTTAATCAACCAAATCTACCCCAAGTCTTATGTTTGTCTACAAAAATAGCCGTTATATGTAACATATAAACTGTATCTTAGGTATGAAGAGAATACTGAAGGCTAAACGTAGGGTTATAAGGAACGACTGTTGGAAACAGCGTTTAACCTTCAGGAGAAAAACAATGGTTCAACTCAGCGAACGTCCTGGCGTAAAAAAAATCTCTAGCTCACAAGATAAGTTCATTTACGAAATTGGTGCGATGTATGATGCTGAACATCGCTTTTTAGAAGCTCAACAGATGATGTGGCAATGTTGTCAAAACAATCAATTGAAGTCTTTAATTGAGACACACATCCGCGAAACTGAGCAACAAATTAGAAATTTAGAGCAGGTTTTCACCACTCTGGGACAACAACCACAACGAGTTACTTGTGATGCTGCTGCTGGTGTGATCAGTGACGGTCAAAAATTCATGCTTTTGGCTGCTGACAGTCCAAAAATTCTCGAACAGGGAATAGCAGGTGGACAGTTAGTAGTAGAACATTTGGAAATTGCTTGTTATCGGTGCTTGATCAAAGGTGCTGAACAGATGGGACAAAACCAAGTGGTACAGTTGCTACAACAGAATTTGCAGCAAGAAGAACAAACAGCGCAAAAACTAGAGCAGTTACTACCACAGTTACTTCAACAAGCTCAGTCTGGTGACGGAAAAACTACGGCTAAATCTCGCTAATTTACCAATTCATAATTGATAATTGATAATTGACCCATTCTTCAAGTCTCCCTTTCTTCAGCGGAAAAAGATCAAAGTTTTCCATTGGACAAGTCAATCTTTTTTCTTTCAAGGATAGGTAATTTTCAATTGCACATTATTAATTGTCAGTTTTTGCAAGCGGTTAGCGTTGAAATAAGCTAATTAATTTGTAGGGACGTTCCAGGTAGCGTCTCTACATTTTTTATTAATTGGGAATTGGGGAGAAAAATTTTAGATTTTAGATTTTAGATTTTAGATTTTAGATTTTAGATTTTAGATTTTAGATTTTAGATTTTAGATTTTAGATTTTAGATTTTAGATTTTAGATTTTAGATTTTAGATTTTAGA
>NZ_JAQMTI010000212.1:0-45547 GCF_028329225.1 Sphaerospermopsis kisseleviana CS-549
ACTGGGGACTGGGGACTGGGGACTGGGGACTGGTGACTGGTGATTGGTGACTGGTGACTGGTGACTGGGAAGAATAATATGTTACTTCCTATTCCCTGTTCCCTGTTCCCTGTTCCCTGTTCCCTGTTCCCTGTTCCCTGTTCCCTGTTCCCTCAAACAAAAATTTTTTCCCAGCAAACCTAAACAATCACTGGAAAAATCCCAACTGTAGCCTACAATAGAAATAGCGGAGACAAATGTTTCCGTTCACTCCTCACACCACACTCCGCCCGGACTACTGTTCGGGCGGTTCCTTATAATTATCCATAAATTCCATAGCTTCTTTGCAAATGTACATCCTTCACTCCCAAGCTGATGTTTTTGCTATGGTAGAATTTTCACTAAACTCATAAATATAATAGGCAAAGGTTGTTAGGAATGTCAGCAGCAGCACAAGTTACAGATTCTAGTTTTAAGCAGGAAGTACTAGATAGCGAAGTACCCGTTTTAGTTGACTTCTGGGCTCCCTGGTGCGGTCCTTGTCGCATGGTGGCTCCTGTGGTTGAGGAAATCGCCAGTCAGTATGAAGGTCAACTCAAGGTAGTGAAAGTTAACACTGATGAAAACCCTCAAGTTGCCAGTCAGTATGGTATCCGCAGCATTCCCACATTAATGATTTTTAAAGATGGACAAAAAGTGGATATGGTAGTTGGTGCTGTGCCTAAATCTACCTTGGCTACCACTTTGGAAAAACATCTTTAAACCTCAACTGCTTACAAATTTAATTGATTTGTCGTGTTTTAGGTAAGTATTTGTTAATTGGTTTCTGAGGCGCAAAGTTTGCGTCTCTAGAAAACTTTCTGCACAACAAGACAGACAATTTGCAATTAATGATTTTTGGGGAACCCGGAAAAATCTTGACCCTATGACCACCTAAATTATACAAACCCCTTTTGGGTAAATGTTTCCGCTTGCGGCAGCGTAGGTAGTTCACATAAAATATAATGCCATTGTTGTGGCAGTTCTCATGACCTCTCAAGAGTCCTTTGAAATACTAGAGTCCCTCCAAGCTGATATTGCTGAATTAATAGATCGTCTACCGACCTTAAAACATCGGCAATTTATCCAGCAGGCACTTGCTACCATAGTTCGTTTAGCTGATAGTGAAATTGATCGTCTTGATTGGAAGATACTATCTGCGGCTTTAGCAGATATGGAAAGAGGCTTTCAACTCTTTTATGATTATCGACACACTCGCAAAGTTACTATCTTTGGTTCTGCTCGTTTAGCACCAGAAACCCCTGATTACCAAATGGCAGTTCAATTTGCTCGCGCTGTATCTCAACTAGGATTTATGGTGATGACAGGTGGTGGTGGTGGTATCATGCAAGCTGGCCAAGAAGGTGCAGGAAGAAACAATTCTTTTGGTTTAAATATTCAGTTACCTTTTGAGCAACAGGCTAACCCTTTTATTGAAGGTGATCCTAAACTCATTCACTTTAAATATTTCTTTACCCGCAAACTCTTTTTGCTCAAAGAAAGTGATGCTGTAGCTTTGTTTCCCGGTGGTTTTGGCACTCAAGATGAAGCTTTTGAATGTATGACATTAAGCCAAACAGGTAAATTCGGTCCTGTTCCTGTGGTTCTCATCGATCCTCCTGGTGGTGATTATTGGCACTCTTGGAGTAAATATATTGATGAGCAATTGGTGGCAAAAGGTCTTGTGAGTCCAGAAGATCCTAGTCTGTACACAGTTACAGATAATCTAGAGGTGGCTTGCAATGCCATTACCCGTTTTTACCAAGTTTATCACTCTAGCCGCTACGTAGGTGATCTATTGGTGATTCGTCTCAGACACGAGTTATCAAATGAATTGGTGGAACAATTAAATAATGAATTTAAAGACATTCTGGTTCAAGGCAAAATTGAAAAAAGTCAGGTATTACCTCAAGAAGGTCAAGATGAAACCTCTGATTTACCCCGCCTTGTTTTATACTTCAATCAAAGAGATTTGGGGCGTTTGTATCAGATGATTGCAGCGATTAATAAGTTAGGTATTCCTACCCCAGAGGAAACAGCCCATCCAGAAAGAAAGTAATTTGGTGATTGGTGATTGGTGATTGGGGACACTTCAACAAGCTCAGTGCATCGCTGGGGACTGGTGATTGGGGACTGGTGATTGGATAAAAATAACTAATAACTAATGACTAATAACTAATGACTAATGACTAATGACTAATGACTAATGACTAATGACTAATGACAACTGTTAATGATTGAGTTTTCCTGGTGGCAAGTTTTCCAGATAGTAAGAAGTGGAATTAAAAGGCATAATATGCCAACACTGCAAACAATTATTAGATATCTGAAAAAAGATAGAGGAATTAAATATGCTGGAATTATTAGGTTCAGGTTTGGTTTCACTTTGGCTCGATATGGCTGGAGTCAAAATCCAACCTGTAAATGCTTTACAAGCATTGGCTTGGCAAAGTAGTCCTGGCTTTGTTATTGCACCTGATCCCAACCCAGCCGGAGCTATGACAGTACAGGAATATCTCAAGGAGTTGATGACTTCTAAGCTGGTAACGGAAAATCTGATCCAGCAACAGGGAGTTTGGTTGCAGTCGGGTCCGATGTTAATGGCTAATCACCAAGGTACAATTCCTCTACCCGCAGCATCTTTAACTAAGGTGGCCACTTCATTAGCAACTTTTACAATTTTGGGACCAAACCATCAATTTGAAACTTTGATTAGTGCTACAGGTCCTATAGTTAATGGGGTAGTACAGGGTGATTTGGTGATTACTGCTGGTGGTGATCCGATGTTTGTCGGAGAGGAAGCGATCGCTGTTGGTAATGCTCTCAATAAAATCGGTATTAAGCAAGTCAAGGGAAATTTGGTAATTACTGGCAATTTTGCCATGAATTTCTATACTAATCCTACCGCAGCAGGTCAATTACTCAAACAAGCTTTAAACCACAAAAGTTGGAATCGTTCAGTAATTTACCAATATTCCCGAATGCCCAAGGGAACACCTAAACCCCAAGTAGTAATTAATGGTACGGTGCAGGTGACAGCACAACCTAACTCTAAACAAACTTTACTGGTACGTCATCTTTCTTTACCCCTACATCAACTCATTAAAGAGATGAATGTTTACAGTAACAACGACATAGCTGAGATGTTAGCTCAATCAGTGGGAGGGGCAAATGTAGTTAAATCTACTGCTGCTCAACTAGCTATGGTTCCACAGTCGGAAATTCAATTAATTAATGGTTCTGGTTTAGGAAGAGAAAATAAAATTTCCCCTAGAGCCGTCTGTGCTATGTTTATGGCACTACAACGCCAAGCATCCGCCCATAATTTGACCTTAGCTGATTTGTTCCCTACCTCTGGCTTTGATAATCGTGGCACAATGCAGTTTAGAAGTATGCCCTCGGCAACTGTGATGAAAACTGGAACTCTCAGCGATGTCAGTGCTTTAGCAGGAGTTTTACCCACACGCGATCGCGGTTTAGTCTGGTTTGCTATTATCAATCGCGGTTACAATGTCCCCAGTTTTCGCTCTGAACAAGATCAGCTTTTACAACATCTGGTGAAACAATTACAAGTATATACTGGTGTTCCTACAGCCCTGACTCCCCATTCACCTAAAAATTCTTTACCAAAATTAGGTGTACCCAGTCGTAATGAAATTGTTTATAGAGGTTAGTCATTGGTAATTGGTAATTGGTAATTGGTAATTGGTAATTGGTAATTGGGAAAAATAAAATTGATTACCCAGTCCCCAGTCCCCAGTCACCAGTCCCCAGTTTGGGGAATAATTTCTGTGATGACTCTATTACCCGAACCACCACCTTTAACAACAATATTTTCTGTTTCCAGATTACCGACTGCTGTTGTACCTTGAAAGTTTAATGGTGGTTCAACTTGACGATAAACTACATTTCCCTGTGCTTCTAATAATTTTTTCTCTAAATACCAAGTGAGTTGATTTGATTTTAAAGATTGACTCTTTTTGCCCACGGCATTTACATTGCCTGTTAAATAAACTGTTTTTTCTGGTATTTTCATTTCTGCTTTATTGCCAGTTACAGTGACATTTTCAGCTTGATGAACCACACGCACAGGGGCATTTGTTCTCACTATTTCTTGGTTAATATTCCAAGTCATTGAGTTACTAATTATCTGCATCGGTGGATTTAGTAACTGTAATTGGCCTTGGGGTTTAAGAGTAGCAACTTTAGTTTTTAGGTTGACTTCAGCACCATTTCCTCTACCACGATCAGTTATTTTATTATCTTGATAACGGTCAATTTCGATAGGGCGATCGCTAATTAATTTTTCTTCTTTAAGAAGCCAAACTAACTGCTCAGTTCGCATTTGTAATTGCGGATCACCTGATATAGCAACGACTTTTCCCGAAAATTCTATTCGCTGTTCACGGGTTTTTACTCTTGCTTCCTGTGCTGTGGCTTTTAATTGTTTATGATTACCATTAAATTGATTACGAACAATCAATAAATCTTCTTCAGGTCGCCATTCTAATTCATTACCTTGTAATACTACTCCATTCCGTGGATCTATAGCCAGAATTTTACCTTTGAGTAACAGTTGTTTACCATCTTGCTTAATATCGGCTGTTTCGGCTTTAATTGTATAAACTATTTGGCCATCTTGATAAAGTTCGCCTTGGGGATTTTGGGCTTCACCAATTTCTGTTTCTTTGGTATACTTGGCTTGTTGAGCTTGGACTTTCCAAATAGGTCTACCTTCTTCATCAAACTGTTCTAAAGCCACACCGAAAAAAGTTAACTTACTATCTGTATTTTGGTTAGCTGAACTTTCCTGTTCTGGTTTTACAGAAGATGGATTTCCGCAAGAATATAAGCCAAGTAACAATAATAAAATTAAAGACAGATAAGAGAAATTTCTCAGCATTTGTAAAATATAAGAATAGAAGCGGGGGGAGTGAGATTTACTTCCCCTCTGAAGTTGTGAACATTCTCTCCGCTGATTCCCGCCTTGTGGATTTTGCATTATTCTGGAATTTCTAAATGTCCTTGACTATCTCTAGGATCGTCCAAGAATCCCATACTAGATAATGGTCGATAGGGATAACCTGGACGGGGTGTTTTTTGAATATCTTCCTTGATAGCTTCTAAATCAATATAGCGATCGCTCACATTAATTAAGCTATCACTGGTCATCGATCTTAAACTCACCACTTCAACCCTGACACCCCGATAACTGACAGAATTTACAGCATAAGCCAAATCGCCGTCACCACTCACCAAAACTGCGGTATCATAGGAATCGACTAACGCCATCATATCCACAGCTATTTCCACATCTAGGTTAGCTTTTTTTGAGCCATCCGGTAACTGCACCAAATCCTTAGCAATGACTCGATAACCATTGCGACGCATCCACAACAAAAATCCCTGCTGTTTCTCATTTGTGCGGTCTACACCAGTGTAGAAAAAAGCCCGCAATAGTCGAGAACCTCCAGTTAATCGACACAGAAGCTTAGTATAATCAATTTCGATTCCTAACTGTAAAGCCGCATAAAATAAATTCGAGCCATCAATAAATATCGCCACCCGACCCCGATTTTCTAAAACCTGTTCCGGCGAAAAAATCGAGTCATTTTCCAAATTATTCAACATCATTGTCATACCTCGGTTGTTATCCATGTTATTGCCGATAGAAATCATTAACTTTTACACTCTTGCTAGATTGGCTTATGATAAATTCCGGGGACAACAAACAAAGTAGGCCCCCGATTCGGTTTTTACACTCAATCAAAATGGAAAGTGTTAATTGTTTTTTGGTAGTTCTATCCGTTTAAAAATTGGTTGAGGTGTACCCAACTGTTGTTTATCTGATAGTACGCCCCATGTTGCATGGGTAGTAAAAGGCGCAACCATTGAACTTTCTTTTTGATTGTTAAAATTGATTCCCCAGCCTAGTTGCTGATAAATATCGCTGCTAATGTTGGGAATAATTGGGGAAAGGAGATAAGCTGCTAGTCTTACTGATTCAAGAACCGTATACAGCACCGCTTCCACTTCTTCCTGTTTTCCCTGTTTATATAATGTCCAAGGTGCTTGTTCATCTATAAACTTATTGCTGGCTTGAACTAATGACAACACAACGTGGCAAGCTTCATTGAAAGCTAAAGCTGTATAAGATTGTTTCACCTGTTCCCCCAGCCCTAAACCAATCGCTTTTAAAGCATTCTCAGTGGGAATAACTTCTGGAGCGATTGATGGAACTTTACCAGCGCAGTATTTCTTCACCATGTTCAAAGTGCGATTCAACAAATTACCTAAATCATTGGCCAAATCTGCATTGAGAACATTAATGAACCTAATTTCATTAAAATCTCCATCCTTGCCAAATTCGATTTCCTTAAGGAAGTAATAACGAACGGCATCACTACCATAACTTTCAACTAAGGCTACAGGATCAAGGGTATTACCCAGAGTTTTCCCCATCTTTTGACCATCTTTAGTCAAAAATCCATGGCCAAATACTCTTTCTGGTAATGGTAAACCGGCTGACATCAGCATTGCTGGCCAGTAAACTGCATGAAACCGCAATATATCTTTACCAATCAGATGGAGATTGATCGGCCACCATTTTTCTAAAGCATTCGCTAAAGTTGGTTCTGCATCTGGTTCTAATAATGCGGTTACATAACCCAGCAGAGCATCAAACCACACATAAAGGGTATGTTGAGGATCTACAGGTACAGGAAAACCCCAATCCAGATTTACCCGCGAAATGGAAAAATCCTGTAAACCTTGACTGACAAAACTGAGGACTTCATTACGGCGACTGGCAGGTTGAATAAAATCTGGCCTAGACTGGTAAAATTCCTCTAGCGGGGTTTGATACTTGGATAACCGGAAAAAGTAATTTTGCTCGTCTCGCCACTCTACTTCTTTGGTAGTATGAATAGGGCAGCGTTTGCCGTCTAACAGTTCTCGTTCTTCTTTAAATTCTTCACAGGATACGCAGTACCAGCCTTTTTGTTGTCCTTGGTAAATGTCGCCATTTTCCCAAACTCTTTGGAAAAATTCTTTTACAATCGCGTGATGGTTTAAAGCGGTAGTGCGACTAAAGCGATCATATTGAATATTTAGAACCTGCCACAAGTTGATGAAACTCGGTACTATTTGATCACAAAATTCCTGTGGTGGTTTTTCTAAACTTGCTGCTGACCTCTGAATTTTTTGCCCATGTTCATCTGTACCGGTAATCAGCAGTACCTGATTTCCTAACAAGCGTTGAAATCTGGCTACTACATCCGCTGCCATTGTGGTGTACGCACTACCAATATGGGGAACATCGTTTACATAGTAGAGAGGTGTAGTCAGGGCAAAGGTTTTTGAAGTTTTATTTTCTAGATTCATAGGAATTAAAAAACAAATTATTAAACAGTTTTGTTGCTTAGTTGCTCCTGTAAAGCCAGGTAATTATATAATATTGCCACTATTTTTTTCAAACAATATCTTAATCTTAGCAAATTTATTACCTTAATCATTGTTTTGCCATATCTAGAAATTCTACTCATTGATCCTCAAATCACTGGAAATAGTTGTTGTTAATCATGTTGTAAACTGTTTATTCCTCAGTTGTGATCATCCATTCAACAAACCAAAATTCAAAAAAGCAAGCTAAATCTGTAATTTATACATTGCTCAGTGATAGTGCCTCTTATTGTTAACCATAGATGTGACAGTTGAAAGTAAAGAAATGTAAAAATCACATCAAGAAAAAATACGATATTTTTCACAAAAGATACAGTAACTAATGGGATAATTAATTGGTGCTGGGAACTGACTGGTTAAGGCAATTTTAGTTTTTAGTGTGGAGATTTGAGGCTGTAGTCAGAGAAATAAAATCTCAATACAATCTAAAATCTAAAATTTAAAATCTAAAATCTAAAATCTAAAATTGAATCACCAAACAATTACCTCGCTTGAGTGAGTTTGTGAAGGATCGGTTAAGCGATTTCACTTATTTATATATAATTCATTCAAACTTCACTAAAATCTGTAATCATAGTTTCAGACTTGGCCGATTTTTATCTCGAAAAGCTGATTTTAGTCATTAGTTAGTAGTCATTAGTTATTAGTTATTAGTCATTAGTTATTAGTCATTAGTTATTAGTTATTTTTACCCAGTCACCAGTCACCAGTCCCCAGTCACCAGTCACCAGTCACCAGTCCCCAGTCACCAGTCCCCAGTCCCCAGTCCCCAGTCAAGTAGTGAAATTTCTGTAAAAAACCGTACTTCCAGCGAATTTTGTTCTCTAGATTAGTCCTCTAGACTAAAATAAGACTAGAGACAAAACTTTCAGCTACTGAGTACAAGCACTCAGTTGAATATAAGTAAAATGGGATTCTTTGACTCTGAAATAGTTCAACACGAAGCCAAACAGCTTTTTGAAGATTACCAAGCACTGATTCAACTTGGCAACAACTACGGCAAATTTGACCGCGAGGGCAAAAAGCTGTTTATTGAGCAGATGGAATCTATGATGGACAGATATCGCGTCTTTATGAAGCGGTTCGAGCTATCAGAAGATTTTATGGCGCAAATGACCATACAGCAACTAAAAACTCAGCTAAATCAGTTTGGTGTTACACCACAACAAATGTTTGAGCAGATGAATATGACTCTGCAAAGAATGAAAGCTGAGTTGGAAAAACAGGTATGAGGGTATTGGTGATTGGTGATTGGTGATTGGTGATTGGGAAAAAATTTTAGATTTTAAATTTTAGATTTTAGATTGGAGTTCATGAAATACAATCCAAAATCCTAAATCCACTCACTGTATCACCCATTACCCATTACCCATTACCCATTACCCATTACCTCACTCTAATTTGCTTTAGGACGTGGAAACTGAGAAGGTGTTTTAAAGTTCTCTGATGGTACGCCTTTAAGGGCTTGCTCCATAAAATCACGCCAGATGGGAGCAACCATACCACCACCTGTAGCACCACTGGATAATTGTCGGTTATCATCTCTTCCCACCCAGACAGCAGTTGTGAGTTGTGGCACAGTACCCACATACCAAATATCTTTTTCTGAGGAAGTTGTTCCTGTTTTTCCTGCTGATGGTCTGCCTATATCTGCACCCTTACCCGTACCGCTACTAACCACAGATTTCATAATATCTATAGTTGCTGCTGATGCCCAGGGATCAAGCACTCGCTGGGGTTTTGGTGTGTTGTCGAGTAACACATTACCACTACTATCTGTAATTCTGACTATTACTGTTGCTGGTGATTGCCAGCCATAATTCGCAAAGGTAGCGTAGGCACTGGCCATTTCCAAGGGAGTCATACCAATAGCACCTAAAGGCAGGGAGGTAACGGGTTCCATTGGACTCATGATACCCAAAGTCCGACAGGTTTCAACAACTTTATTCATCCCTATGGCTTTACCAAGCTTAATTACAGGGATGTTGCGAGATTGAGCTAAAGCGGTACGAATAGACATTGCACCACTAAACCCACCATCGTAGTTTCTGGGGAAGTACCAACCATTGCCATCTCGGTAGCTAACAGGGGTATCTAATACGGTGCTATCTGGAGCATATTTACCAGTGGCAAAGGCAGCATAATAAACGAAAGGTTTAAAAGCCGAACCTGGTTGTCTGAGTGCTTGGGTAGCGCGGTTAAACTCACTTGCTCTAGAATCTACCCCACCAACTAGAGCTTTGACAAAATGTGTGCGGGGGTCAACTGCAACTAAAGCAATTTGGTTTCCACGCAACCCTTGACCTAGTAAATTTTTGTGCCACTTACTCACAGTTGATTCTGCCATCATCTGGAATTTGGCATCAACGGTGGTTTGTACCCGCATCCCGCCTTTAAGCATTGTATCCCTTCCAAACTTTTTCACCAGTTCCTGGGCTACGGTATTGCTAATATAAGGTAGGGCGCTACCTTGAAATGACCTAATTCTCCCTAGTTTAATTTCTTCCTTGATGGCATCATCATATTCTTTTTGGGTGATCCACCGCAAGTCTAACATCCGCCCTAACACTTCTTTTTGTTTTTGTTTTGCCTTTTTCATACTGGCAAAGGGGCTAAACTCTTCTGGGGCTTGGATCAAACCCGCCATCATTGCTGACTCACCCAAGGTTAAAAATTCGGCTGATTTATCAAAATAAGTCCGGGCGGCTGTTTGTACACCGTAGTTATTATGACCCCAATATACTTGATTGAGGTACATTTCTAAAATTTCGTTTTTCTCCAGAATTTGTTCTAAACGAATGGCTAAAACTGCTTCGGCTAATTTGCGAGTAAAAGCCCGCCGATGAGACAAAAACAGGTTTTTCACCAACTGCATGGTGATGGTAGAACCACCTTCTTTTACACCACCTGCTACCAAGTTTACTACTACAGCCCTTCCTACACCAGAAGGGTTAATGCCTTGGTGACTGTAGAAGTGACCGTCTTCACTGGCTAGTACAGCGCGTTTGAGGTTCGGAGAAATTCTATTTAAGGGTACTACTTCGCGGTTTGCTTCACCGTGAATGCTTGATATGAGTTTACCTTTAATGTCATATATGTATGTGGTTTCTGTGGGAGAAAAGCTGCGTAACTGTCTCACGTCTGGCAAGTTGCGGAAACTTATGGCCAGTCCCACCAGTCCCCCCGCTGCAATAGAACTTGACAGCAGTGTGAGCGATAGTAGGGTAGCGCCAGTTACCTGACCTACGCCTTTAAAAAATTCAAACCCAGATGAAGCCTGGTCTTGGGATTGCTTGTTTACAAAAGTCCTAGAAGACACGGCGGTTTTACTTCCTCACTAATAAATATAAATGTAATTGATGAAATGAAAAAAGTCGGTTAATTTTTTGCAATTATAGTAGTTTGGCAGAACAAAAAACGGATAATTTGCCAGTGGACTTTACCAACCTAATTTCTAAAGTGCAAAGTGTAGTTAATAGTGAATCTTATAGTATGGCTAGTATGGCGCAAAATTTCTCTTGGCTACATCGTGGTGTGGCAGAAATTTTTCCTCAACCTCATGATGCTGATAGTGAAACTGAAAGTTTGGAAAAGCGGTTGCTCAATGCTGACCGTCCTTTAAGGATCAAGTTGGGTATTGATCCTACGGGTGCGGATATTCATTTGGGTCATAGTATACCAGTAAGAAAACTGCGGGCGTTTCAAGATGCTGGTCATACGGCGGTTTTGATTATTGGTGATTTTACCGCAAGAATTGGTGATCCTACGGGTAAGTCTGATGTCCGTCGTCAGTTGACTGAGGTAGAGGTGGCACAAAATGCCCAAACTTATCTTGATCAAGTCCGTCCTATTTTAGATTTTGACACACCTGGGAGGTTGGAGGTACGCTACAACTCGGAATGGCTTTCCCGTCTAGATTTGGGGAAAATTCTGGAGTTGCTGTCTACGATGACTGTAGGACAGATGTTGGCCAAGGAAGGTTTTGCTGAACGTTATAAGAAAGAGAATCCGATTTTCCTCCATGAGTTCCTGTATCCACTGATGCAAGGTTTTGATTCTGTGGCTGTGGAGTCTGATGTGGAATTAGGGGGAACTGATCAAAAGTTTAACATTGCTGTAGGTCGAGATTTACAACGTCATTTTGGCTTAAAACCACAGTTTGGGCTATTATTACCTATTTTGATTGGAACTGATGGTGTACAAAAAATGTCGAAGTCTTTAGGTAATTATGTTGGTTTATCAGAACACCCTTCCCAGAAATACCAAAAGCTTCAAGCTGTGCCAGATAATTTACTGTCACAGTATTTTGAGTTGTTGACGGATTTACCTTTGGAAAGTTTGCCAGAAAACCCACGCGATCGCCAAGAATTTTTAGCCTGGGAAATTGTTCGTCAATATCACGGTGAACAAGCGGCTAATGAGGCTAGAGAAGCGGCGAAAAGTGGTGGTAAGGAGGGAGCATTACCGGAGTTTTCTTTGGCTGCTATACCTGATTTTCCGGCTAAATTAGCTTTTATTCTCGGTGCTTCTGGTTTGTGTAAAAGTACGGGGGAAGGTAAGCGTAAAATTCAAGAGGGTGGAGTCAGGATAGACGGTGATAAGATTAATGATGTGGATTTAATTTTTTCTCAGCCTGATGATTTATATGGTAAAGTGTTACAGGTGGGTAAAAAAAATTTTGTGCGGTTAGTAAAGTAGGAGGACAAGCAGTCAGGAGTTCAGAAGGAAAGAAAGAAGATCATTTTCCCTCTGCTCCTCTGCTGTTATAATGTGTCATTATCAGTAATTCTTAAAAGTTATGATTCAAACCCTAAATAAAATTGTCACCTTCGAGGAATTTGTTAACTGGCTTCCTGACAATTCCGACGCACATTATGAATTACATCATGGAGCAATTGTCGAAATGGCGCAACCAGTGGGAGATCATGAAGAAGTTAAAGGATTTTTAAATATCAAAATTAGTGCTAAAATTGATGGTTTAAATCTTCCTTATATGATACCTAATCAAGTTATAGTTAGACCTGAAGGTAAAGATTCTGGTTATTTTCCCGATTTGTTAGTTTTAAATCGTGCTAATTTAGCTAATGAACCATTATGGAAAAAACAATCAGTTATTAGTAATGGTGCTTCCATACCTTTAATCATCGAAGTTGTTTCCACTAATTGGCGTGATGATTATTATTTAAAGTACGCTGATTATGAAGAAATGGGTATTGCTGAATATTGGATTATAGATTATGCAGCTTTAGGAGGACGTAATTTTATTGGTAATCCCAAACAACCTACTATTTCTGTTTGTAATTTGGTAGATGGAGAATATCAAATCAGTAAATTTAGAGATGATGAACGGGTTATTTCTCAAGTTTTTTCTGAATTAAATTTAACCGCAAATCAGATTTTTCAGGCGGGGATGATGTAGATTAATCTTCACAAAAATTTCTGACATATTCTCTGAAAATAGGAGATAAATCAAACAATATGTTATCCCCTGTAATTTTGTGAATTAAATATCTTTTTTGTAGAGATTCTAACCCATTTTGTAGAGATTCTAACCCATTAATAAAATTAGTGGAAGATAATTCTAAGGTCAGAAGTGTTGAATGTTAAGAAATCTGTGATAAAAATAGCCCAAAATATATTAAAATTTGAGCAAGCTATATCAAAATATTGATTGGATCATGATTATAAATTCATTTCCCAAGATTGTCAAAGACATCCTCAAATCCTTGCCAAAAAATGATTATCCGGTTTTGAACACCCGTCTTTACGTGTTAGATAAATTCCGCGGATGGAAGATATCATGAGATGTTGACATTTTCACCCTTAATAGGACTACTATAACTGAATGTAATAACCAGAATTATGAATGATGAAAAAATTATTGTACCTTTAGATGTATCAGATTTAGAAAGTGCGATCGCTCTGATGGATCAACTTCCCCAGGTGTCTTTCTGGAAGGTTGGTTTAGAATTGTTTACTAGCACGGGTCCGGCTATTCTGGATGTGCTAAAATCTCGGCAAAAGCGGATTTTCCTAGATTTGAAGTTTCACGATATCCCCAATACTGTCGCCGGTGCTTGTCGTGCTGCTGCTCGTTATGGGGTGGATTTGTTGACAATTCATGCCACTTGTGGTAATGATTGCTTGAAGGCTGCTGTAGAAGCGGTGCAGGTGGGAGCGGAAAAAGCGGGAACTAAACCACCTAAGTTAATCGCTATTACTGTGTTAACTAGCATTTCGGCGCGAGATTTGGCGTTTGATTTGAAAATACCTCTGGAATTGCCGGAATTTGCTTTAGAAATGGCACTTTTGGCAAAAAATGCGGGTTTGAATGGGGCGGTTTGTTCTCCCCAAGAGGTGGCACAGTTGCGGGACAGTTGCGGTAAAGATTTTTTGCTGGTTTGTCCTGGGGTGCGTCCGAGTTGGGCTGAAAAAGGTGATCAAAAGCGATCGCTCACCCCTTCTCAAGCTTTTCAAGCCGGTGCTGATTTTTTGGTGATCGGTAGACCTATTACTGCTGCTGCTGATCCGGTTCTGGCTTGGGATAAGATTTGTGAGGAGTTAAATTTGGGTTAGTGAACAACTTTGTTAAATCTCACGCAGAAGCGCAGAGAACCCAGAAGGATGAAGTTTTAAAGAGATTTTTTGCTGGTGTTTTCTGATTTTTGTGGAGTGGGCATACTTCGACTTTGCTCAGTACAAGCGTCGATCAGCTTAGTACAAGTCTTACCCGCCCAAGTTATGCGATAATATTTTTTACAGGATGTGATTTTTTGAATTTGATGAATTTTAGAGATGAAGCAAGAAAAAATGGCTGGTTTGTTTTTAAGGACTTAGTATTTCTTTGTCCTTGCTGGCTTTTGCTTTCTTTTGTCTTCATATCTCCTGTTTTTGCTAAAAATTCCTCTGCTAAACCTGTTGATTTAAAGCTGAATGGTTATTGTTCTCAGCAAAGTTTAGAAGGTTTAACTACTCGTTTGATGTTAGATTTACCTAGTTATGCTAACCGCGACATTCAAAGATCCCGTCGTCTGAATCGCAATGTTGATATTTATCCTTATATTTTGGTGGCAGGTAAGCCAGAATTTGAACATTTACCTTTAAACCCTGGTATTAATACTGCCAATAATACTAACAAATATGCTTCTGAAGGAGTTGAGCAGATTTTTTTTACAACTCTGGAAAGACAGTATATTAACAAAAAAGCGGTGGAGTTGCAACAGTTCCATTGGTTGTTTTTGACGAAAACTACTTTGGGTTGGCAGGTGGTGATGATGTTTACTCAAACTGGTGAATATCCAGTAAAACCACCCTTAGCACCACCAAGAGATAGTAGTCAGGGGGCGATCGCTCAAGGTGTTAAACTTTGGTTACGGGATTGTGAAGCAGGAAGTGTAAACTACTCCCCGCAACATCCCAGTTTAAACCTTAACTCAGTGCTTCCGCAGTCTTTTCTTGATCCAGTTTGAGAATCAAAACTCCCAAAGGTGGTAAACACAAATCTAAGGAATAAGGACGATTATGTAAAGACCAATCATCAGTCCATTTTCCTCCTAAGTTGCCCATATTGCTACCGCCATATTTACGCGCATCGCTATTGAACAACTCAGTATAAAATCCTTTCTCTGGTACACCGATGCGATAGTGAGAATGGGGTTGGGGTGTAAAATTACAAATCACAACTACAAACTCATCAGAATCTTTAGCACGACGGACAAAAGAAACTACACTGTGACGGTTATCGCTACAATCAATCCAATCAAACCCTTCCCGCGCAAAATCCTGAGTATATAAAGCAGGTTCAGAACGGTAAAGATGATTTATCTCCTTAAAAAATGCTTTTAACTGTTGATGGGGTTCATGTTGTAATAACTGCCATTCCAAATCCGCCCACACATTCCACTCACTCCACTGGCCAAACTCCATACTCATAAACATGGTTTTCTTTCCAGGGTGAGCAAACATATAAGCAAATAAAGTCCGCACATTAGCTAACTTCTGCCATCTATCACCGGGCATTTTACCGATGATATTGCTCTTACCATGTACAACTTCATCGTGTGACAATGCCAACATGAAGTTTTCACTGTGGTTGTACCACATACTAAAGGTGACATTGTTTTGATGAAACTGCCTAAACCAAGGGTCCATGCTGAAATAATCCAACATATCGTGCATCCAACCCATGTTCCATTTCAGGTTGAACCCTAAACCACCTGTATAGGTAGGCCAAGACACCATAGGCCAAGAAGTAGATTCTTCGGCAATGGAAAGGACTCCGGGAAAATAACTAAAGATGTTGTGATTTACTTGACGCAGAAAATCAGCCGCTTCTAAATTTTCCCTACCACCGTACTGGTTAGGTAGCCATTCGCCATCTTTACGGCAATAATCGTTGTAAAGCATCGAAGCAACCGCATCAACACGAATGCCATCAATATGGTATTTATCAAACCAGAACAGGGCGTTAGCAACTAAGAAATTTCTAACTTCGTTGCGGGAGTAATTAAATACTAAAGTTCCCCATTCCTTATGTTCACCTTTGCGGGGATCAGCGTGTTCATAAAGATGAGTACCATCAAAGAAAGCTAAACCATGACCATCTTTAGGGAAATGTCCAGGAACCCAATCTACCAGTACACCAATACCATTTAAGTGACATTGGTCTACAAAATACATGAAATCTTCAGGACTGCCAAACCGGGAAGTGGGAGCAAAGTAACCTGTGACTTGATAACCCCAAGAACCATCAAAGGGATGCTCGGCAATGGGTAACAATTCTATATGCGTATATCCCAGGTCTTTGACATAGGGGATGAGTTTGGCTGCTAGTTCCCGATAGGTAAGGAAACGCGCCCCAGGATTGAGTTCTGAAGCAATAACTACTGGTTCTGTTTCGCCGTTGGGCAATTTTGCTGGTTCGCCACTAGCAGCGTGTAACCAAGACCCTAAATGCACTTCATAAACGGAAATTGGTTGAGTGAGGGGATCAGTATGTCTCCTGGTTTCCATCCAATTTTCATCAGTCCATCTGTAAGCATTTAAGTCACTGACAATAGATGCTGTTTTGGGACGTGGTTCTTGTTGGAAACCGTAGGGATCAGATTTTTCGTAAATGTGTCCGTCAAAATTTTTGATTTCATATTTGTAATGTTCTCCCACACCCAGTTCAGGAATAAATAATTCCCAAACCCCTGTGTGTCCTTTCCGCATTTGGTGTTTGCGTCCATCCCAGTGGTTGAAGTCTCCCAAAACAGAAACGTTGCGAGCATTGGGGGCCCAAACGGCGAAATAAACACCTTTGACACCATCAACTTCTGTAAGATGCGCTCCCAATTTTTCGTAAATGCGGTGATGATTTCCTTCTGCAAATAAATGCAAATCAAAATCTGTTAAATGGGGAGAACGGAAGGCATAAGGATCATAAATGACTCGCTCATGCTCTCCTTCTTTGATTCGTAATTGGTAGTTGTTAAGTTCTGGTGTTTCTATGGTGCATTCAAAAAAATGGGGATGATGCACCGTTGTCATGGGATATTCTTTGCGTCCTTCTGGAACTACTACATAAACTGCGCTGGCATTTGGGAGGTAAGCTCGCACAGCCCAGACGTTTTTACCTTCCTGTTCTATAAGATGTGAACCTAGTACCTCAAACGGATCATGATGCTGATTCCCAACAATGCGATTAACCTGCTCAGGAGCGATGGTACTGATGGACATGAAGCTACCTACTGGAAATAAGGTGATTAACTAAATTCAGTTTTTAAGAACTTAATATATATTGTTTACATTTATTTGCATTTTTGTCGTCACGGTTATCCTAACACCAGAATGTATCTTATTGGGAAATGGGGACTGGAAGAGGTATTTTGGTAACGGTGATGATAACCGCTTCCAAAAATTTTTGCCTGAAAAGGTGTTAGCTTTGCGGGACTCAGTCCGGTTTTACACCCAATTGTTGCAATTATGTTGCTGTACTATGGGTAAAATAAACTTTTTGTCAATATTTTTTTGCTAAAATTAACTAATAATTCCTGGACTGGTAAAGTGATAAAGTGATAAAACGTTATAAATATGACTCAGCAATAGCTTAATTGTGTAAATACAACATAGTAATATATACTACACAAAAATTGACAATTTGCATTTAGATATTACTGTTATCAACTGATAATTGACAATTGACAATTGATAAGTAGAAAGACGGGAAACAACCAAAGTATGTAAAGAAAAGTAAATTAACCTAAAAACCTCTTTTCTTCGATAGAATCATCGTTTACTATCATTAATCAAATTTCCCAATAAATAAGTTTTTACACTGTAATTGTTTGTCTCCTTTATTACTTTAGCTTACATAAAATAATTTGTTGGACGAGAGTTACAGTTTCACACTATTTGTTTGTCTACTCCTGGTTTATCCTTATAGGTACAAAATATCAGATAAACTAAAATGACTGAAATTGGCCTGCTAATGACGGGCGTATTAAGCACCACACAACCAAATTTGCCCCATTTGCCGGAGCAGCGACCATTGACAACGGAAAATGGCGTGCATAATTCAAAAAATAGTCAGTTATCTCAATTAACTTCTATTTCTCAAATCACACCACCTGAATTTATGACAGTAGACGGAAGGGACAAACCTCAAATTTCAGCACTGGCACATCAGCGGGATCATATATTAAAACAAATTCGACAAAAGCACCTGTCCTCAATATCTTTTGAGTTAGCTGATGCTCAGGATATCCCTACAAAAGAGCAGCTATTAGCACGATACCCAGCACATAACAGACAACCCATGCCAACTTTACGTTTTGGTAGTTCTGGTATGTCTGTAAGAATTATGCAGCGTTTATTGGTATCTAATGGCTATGGTATTCGAGTTGATGGTATATTTGGTCCTCTTACTGAAGCAGCTATTAAAGCTTTTCAAAGTCAACGTAATTTATTAGTAGATGGTATTGTTGGTCAAAAAACTTGGTGGGAGTTGTCAATTTAGGAGGCAGGAGGGAAGAAGTAGTATCTTATTCCCCCCAGTCCCCAGTCCCCAGTCACCAGTCCCCTACTAATTAACGATACTTATGCTGTATCTCCAGAAAAGAAATTATGGAACCTATTTATGGGGGCGGGTCGAAGCTTATGGGATATCTAGATGTCTGATTTTTCCGTTAAATTATCACCCATAAGCTTCGCCCCTACAACTTATGACAAATTAATACATTCTATTTTGGAGAGGTCTATTGTATTAGTCAGCACTGAGTAAAAACAGAGCCAATATTAATTTACTTTCCTTTTTGTTTTCTTTCCTCGCGTTGCTTGAACCCACGGAAAGTAATAATTTATTACCAGGGCGAACGACGGGACTCGAACCCGCGAGTGGTGGAACCACAATCCACTGCCTTAACCACTTGGCTACGCTCGCCATTTACTCTCTGAGCATAGCACGACTTTAAAAAATGATCAAGATTTTTTTTGACTGAAATTGACTAATTTTTTTGTAGTCTTTAAACTGTAGTCATTAGATCACAACCTGGTATATATGAAAGTATTGACTTTAATTGCATCTGTAGGCGCAGCAGGAATAGCAGTCTTGGGAGTGACGATGGCTACCACAAATCCACAACAGCCTAAATATGAAGAGTATGCAGTACAACGTTTGACAACTTACTTAAAAACAGATTTTTGTCAAAAAACACCGAATTTTTTGCAAAATCTGATACAATTTAATTGCAATCAGCTGGTTGATTCCGCTCAACCGCAAATTAAAGATATTATTTCTGCCACCACAAAAAGACAGAACTATATTGTTTTTAGTCTTTATACTACTGATTTAAAAATTGATAATTTAATACCTGGTTACAAATTTGAAACAGTAGGCGCATTTGACAACTTTTATACTTATAAAGCAGAAAAGAAATAGGGGATTGGTGACTGGTGATTGCTGACTGGTGACTGGGTTATTAACCTCCCTTACTTCCCCTACTTCCCCTTCCTCCCCATCTCCCTATGACTAATGACTTTTTCAAATATCGACATTGATATTTTCGATTTGTTTAGCTGCTTTTTCCCATAACTTGGCGTTTTCTTCATCATTCCAGTGAGTTCTGAGATTTTCTGCTTTTTTGTGGCAGATTCGTTCTAACATCTCTAAAATAGCACCTAGTGTTAGTTTGTCCACTAATTCTTCTAAAGAGTGCATAAATTCTTTCATAATAAATACTCCTTAACCTAAATTTTTAGTTAATCACATCGTCAGCCTATGTCATCTGCTTATCTTTTAGTATCTCACGGTAGTCGTGATCCGCGTCCAAATATTGCTATGCAGCAACTAGCAAAGCTGCTCAGTCTGAAATTACCAGATAGTGAACATTTAGTAGGGATAGCTACCCTAGAGTTAAATACTCAACCATTAAACCAGCAAATTCAAGATTTCGCGCAAAAGGCTTTAGCTTTTGGTTGCAAATGCCTAAAAATTATACCTTTATTTCTGCTACCGGGAGTTCATGTCATGTCAGATATTCCCGCAGAAGTGGAACTTGCACAAACAGCACTGGGTGAAAAGATCCAGATTGAGATTAAACCCTATTTAGGAAGTCATGGAAATTTAGCAAAACTGCTGACTTCAACAATAGCTACTATAAAAGCAGAGGCAGTAATTCTGTTAGCACATGGTAGTCGTCGTTCTGGTTCACAACAACCAGTAGAAGATATAGCTAGGAGTTTGGCAGCAGTAACGGCTTATTGGTCTGTATCTCCCAGTTTAGAAACAAAGATAAAAGAATTAGTAGCTGCTGGTAATCAGCAGATTGCAATTTTGCCATATTTTTTATTCGCTGGGGGAATAACTGATGCGATCGCCGAATCTTTAGAAAAGCTAAAATTAAAATTTCCTGGGGTAAAGTTGCAATTAGCACCACCTTTAGGAGTCAGCGCAGAACTAGCTGATATAATCTGGGATTTAGCAACAGAAGGGGAAAAAGTTTTTGGGTAAGGTTTATTTAATCGGTGCTGGTCCTGGTGATCCTGGACTCATGACTCTCAAGGGTAAAAGTTTATTGGAATGTGCGGATGTAGTTATTTATGATGCTTTGGTAAGTCCGCCGGTTTTGGCAATGATCAATCCCCAAGCTGAAAAAATCAACGCTGGTAAGCGCATGGGGAGACATTCGCTCTTACAGGAAGAAACTACCCAACTACTCATTGAAAAAGCCCAAGATCATGAAATTGTGGTGCGGTTAAAAGGTGGCGATCCTTTTATTTTTGGGCGTGGTGGGGAAGAAATGGCAGAGTTACTAGAATCGGGAATTTCTGTAGAAGTTGTGCCGGGGATCACAGCCGGCATTGCAGCGGCGGCTTATGCTGGTATTCCCTTAACCCACCGTCTGTATAGTTCATCAGTGACATTTGTAACGGGTCACGAAGCGGCGGGTAAGTATCGACCGACTATAAAATGGCAAGCGATCGCCCAAGGTTCAGAAACAATAGTTATTTATATGGGTATCCACAATCTACCTTATATTGTGGAACAGTTGAGTTCATCTGGGTTGAGTCTAGAGACTCCAATAGGTTTGGTGAGGTGGGGAACCCGGCCAGAACAAGAAGAATTAATTGGTGAGTTAGGGACAATTGTGCAACAAGTTGAAGAGACGGGATTTAGTGCGCCAGCGATCGCAGTCATTGGAGCAGTAGTCAAGATGCACAGTATTTTATCTAATTGTCGTCCAGTGTAATCTAGATCGAGAAAAACTTATATTTTCTACTTTCAATCATCTACTTTCAATTATCTGCTTTAAATCATGTGCTGAAAAACCGTTTTCAGTAAATCACTTTGATTTAAAGGCTTAGTCAAGCAAGCTGAAGCTCTAACGAGTTTTGCTTTAGCTTTATCTATCAAGCTGGCTTTTTCTGTCACCATAATTACAGGTGTATTTTTAAAATATGGCTGTTTCCGCAATAAAGAGCAAATTTCATAGCCATCTAAATTCGGCATCGTCACATCCAGAAAAATCATATCTGGTTTGGTATGGAAAATTTCCATCAAAGCTTTTACTGAATCTGTAACACCAAATACAGAAAATATTTGCTCATCTAAAAAACTTTTAATAGTATTTAACACCAAAGGACTATCATCCACACAGAAAATTGTGTAATGTTTTTTGTCCTTGGGTTGGGAATAAAATCTTTGATACTTGCTGGGAGTTGGTGGTTTATTGCCAATTGGGGGCAATTGTACTTCAATTTTAGGGCGTGTCTTTGGTTCATTGTCTGGCCAAAACTGCTCCGTAGCAACTCTGACACCTGCTGAAGATTGCTGACTATACTGCCAAAATTGTTCAGGAGAAACTTTTATCCCCGCCTGGCACTTTTCCACTAATAAGCGCAGATTCAAATGACAAAACTTGGGTAAATCATCCAAAAAGGTTTCATGGATAAACTCATAACTTCCCTCTTCGATTTGCAGAAATGAATCTAGAAATTCTAGAGCTAATTGTTCAATGAGCATTGCCGCTTGCATAGAGCTAATATATTGCTCATTCACCAACCAGCAAATAGCTAAATAATCTGGATTGGGAATAGCCTGATTTTCCACACCTCTTTCAAAGATGCTTTGTAACTGCTCATTAATACCCCTGGGAAGAGTAGAATTTTTCTGGGTCAACCTCTGCAAGTTGCGATACAGTGGCTCAAACATCTTCTCTGAGTAACAAGCATAAATTAATTTCCCCTCTTGTACATATATTGACCAAGCCCCGGAAGTGCTAAATACCTCTAAACAACCAGTAACCGACTTACTGGTGATTTTCTTCAACAGGGATAGAGGTTGTAGTTTTTGGAAAAATCTGTATCTACTAATAGGAAGCGTTTTCATTAGCATGGATTTGAATACAAATAAAAATTTGACATCACAATTTGTGAATCACCTGTAGAGGATTCACACCGGTCTTTTTGGACTTAATGCCAGATAAAGATAACGGTTTACATGGGAGTGAGTATAGCAAGTCTTTTCTCTAAACACACAATACCCAACACCCCACACCCCACTCACCCCTCACCTGGGCAAAAAGCAGAAATTATCTAAGCATTCCCCTATCAGCAGTCATATGGGCAAGATCCACATCCTGCACTTTTTCCATAAGGGCTGGTTGGCAATGCTCAATCTACGACATCATTGGATGTTATAGACTTTAATTTCCCTAATAAGATAAAGGTGTAAGACATGAGAATAGCAAAGATTTAGAAGCATTAAGTTCAGAAAAGTTACACCTTCTCTATTACTTCTAATTTGTTGTATTCCAGCCTTGAATGATTATGTGGTATATGTGTAGATGCTCAGTAATTACCTACTAATTTCACGTTACTATAGATTTAACAGGGAAATAAAAAACTATTTTAAACCTAATATAAAAAATTAAAGTTAATACAAAAATTAGTAATGAAAATAGCAGTTTATCAATTGATAATTGACAATTGACAATTGATAATTGTTTCATTCAAGGTTTAAAACCTCCCCTTTGAAGGGGAAAAAACCAAAAAAAATCCGCTTTTTCAATCCTCTGACTTTCAGGGAGAGGTCATTGTCAATTGTCCATTCTTGAAAAATACTATGTTTCACCTGATTTTGCTGATCAAACAAGATGTTTGTGCTTAAAATCAATAGTCCTTTTAAGCTAGTAAAGCTAATGACTACAAAGCAAATGTACTGTAAATTAGCTATACTATATCCCGGACTATTTCTACTCACACAGTGCTTAATTTATTCTTTTCCTCTTTCATAATTCACTATCAGGATGATTTAGGGTATTGGGGACTGGGGACTGGGGACTGGGGACTGGGTAATGGGTAATGGGTAATATTATTCCCAATCACTAATCACCAATCACCATTCCCTGATATCAGTAGAATTTTCATATACTTAGCTGTTTAAAATTAACCAACTGTGACCGCTATTAATCTTTTAGTCCAAGAGAAAACTGAACGTCTGGATCGTTATCTGTCATCTGCAATACCTGATTTATCTCGTTCCCGTGTACAACAGTTAATTGAACAGGGTCATGTTCAAGTCAATGATCAAGTTTGTACATCTAAAAAAATAAATCTCAAACTTGGCGATCGCATTTGTTTAGAAATTCCCGCAGTTCAACCGTTGGAACTGGTAGCAGAAGATATCCCTTTAGATATTCTCTACGAAGATGAGCAATTACTCATTCTCAATAAACCCGCAGGTTTGGTAGTTCATCCAGCACCTGGTCACGCAGATGGTACATTAGTAAATGCTTTGTTGGCACATTGTCCTAATTTACCGGGAATTGGTGGTGTGCAACGTCCTGGTATTGTTCACAGATTAGATAAAGATACAACTGGAGCGATCGCTATTGCTAAAACTGATATCGCCTATCAACACCTACAAGCACAACTACAAGCCAAAACAGCACGCCGAGAATATTTAGGGGTGGTTTACGGTGCGCCAAAAACCGAAAGCGGGACTGTAGATTTACCCATTGGTCGTCATCCCCAAGACCGCAAAAAAATGGCCATAGTCCCCATAGAAGAGGGGGGTAGGTCAGCCATAACCCATTGGCAAGTGAAAGAAAGGCTGGGGAACTACACCTTGATCCATTTCCAGTTAGAAACAGGGCGTACTCATCAAATTCGCGTCCACAGTGCCAAAATCGGTCATCCTGTAGTCGGCGACCCTGTTTATGGTTCTGGTCGTTCTATAGGGGTAAATTTGCCCGGTCAAGCATTACACGCTTGGCGACTCAAGTTACAGCATCCCATTTCTGGAGATTGGATTGAAGTAACCGCACCTCTGCCCCAAACCTTTACAAAGCTATTAGAAGTCCTCCGTCGTAGGTGATTGGTGATTGGTGATTAGTGATTGGGAATAATATTACCCAGTCCCCAGTCCCCAGTCCCCATTACCCAGTCCCCAGTCCCCACCTCCCTGAAATCCCCCCTGGGAGGTTAATTTAACAGGTTCTCAACAATATTTAGAAATGTAAATTTTACATTCTTTAATATAAACTACTGGGTCTAGATATGATCCCAAAATACCTGTAGTTGAGTATTGGTATATGGTTTCAGAATCATTAAATTAATATAAAATGTATAAAATTTCTTCTTATCTACAAACTTAATGAAGTTTTGTAACGAAAATTAGTAACTTTTCGGGTATACACCCCTTATATGTAAAGGACTTGAGGCTTTTCTTATTACCTGATCTTATTTATTCATAAATTGTAACAAATAAAGTCTCTATAGCAGTGTATAAACTAATCTGGAGGGGTTCAAAAACAGAGCAAAGTTAAACGAGGCAACCAATCCAATCTAGTTGGCTGGTTTCTCATAAAATTACCTCTGATTCTCATATTTCTGCCTTCAGGAAGATAGACGAGAAAATGAGAAAAGAAGTAGACAACAACTTAGCTTTGATTAACTCATTGTTTTTGAGCATCCATTCCTGATTGATAAAACAGCACCTGTTTCAATCAACACAACTCTCAACTAAGTAATTAGGAGATTAGAGTCCATGACATTAGATGTATTTTCCAAGGTTGTTACTCAAGCTGACGCTAGAGGCGAATTCTTAAGCACCGAACAACTAGATGCTTTGACAGCAGTTGTAGCTGCTGGTAGCAAGCGTTTGGACGTTGTTAACCGCATCACCAGCAACGCTAAAGATATCGTTACCAACGCTGCTCGTGCTTTATTTGAAGAACAGCCCCAATTGATCGCTCCTGGCGGTAACGCTTACACCAACCGTCGCATGGCTGCTTGTCTGCGCGACATGGAAATCATCTTACGCTATGTTACCTACGCTGCATTGGCTGGTGACGCTAGTGTTCTCGATGACCGTTGCTTAAATGGCTTACGTGAAACTTACCAAGCTTTGGGTACTCCTGGTGCTTCCGTAGCTGTTGGTGTTCAAAAAATGAAAGAAGCTGCTATCAATATCGTTAACGATCCCAACGGTATCACCAAAGGTGATTGCAGTTCTTTAGTTTCTGAATTGGCAAGCTACTTCGATCGTGCTGCTGCTGCTGTTGTTTAATCAACGTTGTTTAATCAACAAGTACAAACAAGTACAAGTAGTCTACAGCTAAAAATCTAGCTATTCCAACAAGATACGAAACCAATCAAGGAGAAATTAGACCATGAAAACCCCAATTACCGAAGCTATCGCATCTGCTGATACCCAAGGACGTTTCCTGAGCAACACAGAATTACAAGCTGTTAACGGTCGTTTTGTACGTGCTGCTGCCAGCATGGAAGCTGCTCGTGGTTTGACAGCTAACGCTCAAAAGCTGATTGATGGTGCTACTAACGCCGTATACAGCAAATTTCCCTACACCACCTCTACACCAGGCGCTCAATTTGCTGCTGATGCTCGTGGTAAGTCTAAGTGCGCTCGTGACGTTGGTCACTACCTCCGCATCATCACCTACAGCTTGGTTGCTGGTGGCACAGGTCCTTTGGATGAGTTCCTAATTGCTGGTTTGGCTGAAATCAACAGCGCATTTGATTTGTCTCCTAGCTGGTATGTTGAAGCTTTGAAATATATCAAAGGCAACCACGGTTTGAGCGGACAAGCTGCTAACGAAGCTAACACCTACATTGACTACGCTATCAACGCTCTCAGCTAGATAGCTTCTTGCCCGGAGAAGGGTACAAGTGCTGGATGAAGTTTATCCCTTTGGGGTTAAATCAGTTTTCGTGGGGAATCTCTTTTCACTCGACTAGACTGAATCACCTAGCAGTTGGATCTCGCTCCGGGCATAGTTTTATGTATGTTAGGTGACAGGTGACAGGTGACAAGTGACAGGTGACAGCGATAATAGTTTTCTGATCACTAAAGTTTGTATCACCAGTTAATTAATGTCCTGATTACCTTATCTGTGGCTATAGCTAACAAATAACCAACTTGATGCAACCAGCAATTGGTTAGAAAGAGCAGTATTGCTAATCAAAATTGCTAATCAAAGGGGAAAAACAATGGCAATTACAGCAGCAGCGTCTAGGCTGGGAACTGAGCCTTTTAGTGATTCACGTCGAGTTGAACTACGCCCCAAAGCCAGCCGCGAAGAAGTGGAAATGGTGATCAAAGCCGTTTATCGCCAAGTTTTAGGAAACGACTATATTCTGGCTTCAGATCGCTTGAAGAGTGCAGAGTCACTTTTGCGTGATGGCAATTTGAGCGTGCGTGAGTTTGTGCGGAGTATAGCTAAGTCAGAACTCTACAAATCCAAATTCTTCTATAACAGTTTCCAAACTCGGTTGATTGAACTCAACTATAAACATTTGTTGGGTCGCGCTCCTCTGAATGAGTCTGAGGTGACATACCACTTAGACTTATATATTAACGAGGGTTACGATGCAGAAATCGACTCTTATATAGATTCGATGGAGTATCAAAACAACTTTGGCGACAATGTTGTTCCATATTATCGCGGGTTTGATTTTCAACCAGGACAAACATCTGCTGGTTTTACCCGGATGTTCCGTTTGTACCGTGGATATGCCAATAGTGATACTGCTCAGGTAGAAGGTAGCAAATCACGTTTGGCGAGGGAATTAGCAAGTAACAAAGCTTCCTCCGTTGTCGGTCCATCCGGTAGCAATAATAATTGGGCATTCCGTCCCACTGCGGATAACGCTCCCAAACAAAACTTAGGTAATGCTGTAGGGCAATCGGATCGCGTTTACCGAATTGAAGTAGCGGGCATACGCAATCCAGGATTCCCCAGCGTGCGCCGCAGCAGCACAACTTTCATTGTACCTTATGAGCGCCTTTTAGACAAAATGCAGCAAATTCACCGATCCGGTGGCAAAATTGTCAGCGTTATATCCACATAAGGTAGAGTGCTGTTTGTTGGTATACCCCATCAAGAGGAGATTTAGAAGTAATGTTCGGTCAAACTACACTTGGTGCTAGTAGCGTTTCTTCATCTGCAAGCCGTGTATTTCGTTATGAAGTTGTGGGCTTAAAGCAAAACCAAGAAACCGACAAAAATAATTTCAGCATTCGTCGTAGCGGTAGCGTATTTATGACCGTACCCTACAGCCGGATGACTGAAGAAATGCAGCGGATCAGCCGCTTAGGTGGCAGAATTGTCAAAATTGAACCTTTGACTGTAGCAGAATCATAAAGCCCTGGTCATGATAGAACCCAGTACGTCAGAATATTCTGCCGAAAATGGGGCGCAGTTGACACCAGAGCAAGCGATCGCCAACCTGCAATCATCAGATTTAAGTCTCCGCTATTATGCCGCTTGGTGGTTGGGTAAATTTCGAGTCAGTCAGCCAGAAGCCGTAGACGCACTGATGACAGCGTTAGAGGATGAAGCTGACAAAACAGAACTAGGAGGTTATCCACTCCGAAGAAATGCAGCCAGAGCATTAGGAAAATTGGGCAGTCCTAAAGCTATACCGGGCTTGATTCAGTGTTTGGAATGCTCAGATTTTTATGTGCGGGAAGCAGCAGCCCAATCTTTAGCAATGCTGAACGCTAAAGCAGCATTACCAGCACTGATCAAAATGCTAGATGGGGGTGTTGCCAAGGCCGTGCAAGTACCAGGCCGCCCCCATCTTACCCAACCATATCAGGCAGTGTTAGAAGCCTTGGGAGCTATTGGTGCAACTGAGGCTATTTCCCTAATTCAGCCTTTTTTAGAGCATCCAGTCACAAGGGTGCAATGCTCCGCAGCTAGGGCTATGTATCAACTCACCCAAGATTCTCAGTATGGGGAATTTTTGGTGACAATGATGCAAAACAGTGATCTGAAATTGCGGCGCTCTATTTTGGGGGATTTGGGAGCGATTGGGTATATGGCTGCTGCTGATGCGATCGCCCAAGCTCAGGCAGAAAATAGTTTTAAACTCATGGCGCTTAAAGGATTGTTAGAACATCAACTTGCGGATGGATTAGATTGCGTTTCTGATCAGGCAGTCCGAGTCATGCACCTGATGGATTCACTTTTATAAGTTGGTGATTGGTGATTGGTGATTGGTGATTGGTGATTGGGAAGAATAAACTTTTGCCTCTTGCCTCTTGCCTTCTTACTGTCACCTTCCAACTACTGACCACTGAGACATGAATGAACTAATTAATGCTGTCAACCAAGCGGAAACATCAGCGCAAATGGTGACAGCAGTGAAGAACCTAGCAGCAGCTAAAGATCCAGAGGCCATTTCTACCTTAATCGCTGTTTTTGGTTACAATAACCCAGCAGCAGCGGTGGTGGCAGTAGCAGGACTCACAGAATTGGGAGAAATAGCAGTACCCCAATTGCTAGAACAAATTGATGATTATAACTATGGCGCACGGGCTTATTCGATTCGCACCTTAGCAGCGATCGCTGATCCCCGTGCTTTAGATGTGTTAATCACCGCTGCTGCTACAGACTTCGCGCCTAGTGTGCGCCGTGCTGCTGCTAAAGGATTAGGAAATTTAAACTGGTCTCAATTAGGCATTGCTGAACGTCAGACAGCTATCAATCGCGCTTTAGAAACACTGCTGTTAATTTGTCAAGATACAGACTGGTCAATTCGTTATGCTGCCATTGTTGGTTTACAGTCTTTGGCAAAAATAGCGGAGGTTCGAGAAATCATCTTAACTCGATTCCAAGAAATGCTGGCTCATGATAGTGAAAAAGCTGTTTGCGCTCGCATTCAATTGGCTTCTAGAACACCGATTCATTAATCGTCAGGGCGAAGCATTTGGGTGATAACCTATCGCTGAAACCAGTTCATATTTTGTCCGAATGCTTCGCCCCTACAAGGTAAAAACAGATTACCTAGCATTACTGAATCGACACTCTAGCCAATTAGCTTCTACCAGTTTGGGATTTTAAATTTCAGCATCACCATAAAACAAGGTAAAAGTCAAGATGTCAATACCACTTTTAGAATATTCTCCTTCTTCACAAAATCAGCGTGTCGAAGGTTACGAAGTTCCCAACGAAGACACCCCAACCGTTTATAAACTGAACTACGCCACATCAGATCAAGATGTTGATGCAATTATTTGGGCAGGATATCGGCAGATTTTTAGCGAACATCTGATTTTAAGCAGTTATCGTCAAAAATTTTTAGAATCTCAACTGCGAAACCGGGCTATTACTGTTCGTGATTTTATCCGGGGTTTGGGTAAATCAGATGTTTTCCGCAGCCAAGTAGCAGAGGTTAACTCTAACTATCGCTTAGTTGATATTATCCTCAAGCGGTTTGTGGGACGGGCAGCTTACAACAAAGATGAAGAAATTGCTTGGTCTATTGTTATTGCTACCAAAGGCGTACATGGCTTTATTGATGCGTTGTTAGACTCTGACGAGTACCTCAACAACTTTGGTGATGATATCGTACCTTATCAACGTCGTCGCTTTGGTTCACGTCCTTTTAACTTAGTTAACCCCCGTTACAATGCCAATTGGCGCGATACCCAAAGTATGCGTTCTTTTGGTTATCGTTCCTTCTACAGCATCCGCACTTCGGGAACTCTCACCACTGAAGATATCCGCAAAGCTATTCCAGCTAACTTCTTGGCAATGGCTGGAAACATCATTACTCCCGAACGCAACTACCAAAGAACAATTGCTGCTGTGACTTCTCAAGTGAAAACTTTGGAAATTCCCGACACTTCACGGGATGTCACCACAGAGGAAGTAACCATTAAACCAGTAGCAGTTTCTCTACCTTACAGCTATATCCCGGCGATCGCGAAAAATTAGGGCATAGGTGACTGGTGACTGGTGGACAGGAAAAAGTTTACCAATTACCCATTACCAATTACCCATTACCCATTACCAATTACCCATTACCACTTACAAACAACATAAAATATGGCAATACCTTTACTAGAATATAAACCCAGTTCACAAAACCAACGGGTTGCTGGTTACGAAGTACCCAACGAAGATACTCCCAGAGTTTACCGCATTGAAGATTATGCTTTTGGTGGTGAAGTTGAAGAATTGATTTGGGCTGCTTATCGCCAACTTTTTAGCGAACACGTCATCCTCAAATTCTACCGCCAAAGTAATTTAGAATCTCAGGTAAAAAATAAAGCTATTACTGTCCGTGATTTCATCCGGGGTTTAGCTAAATCTGACGCTTTCCAGGATTTGGTAATTAAAACCAATTCTAATTATCGCTTAGTAGAAATTGGACTCAAGCGGTTGTTAGGTCGTGCGCCTTATAACAAAGATGAAGAAATCGCTTGGTCTATCAAAATTGCTACCGATGGCTGGGATGGTTTTGTGGATGCTTTGATAGATTCTCAAGAGTATCAAAGCTGCTTTGGGGAAAATATTGTTCCTTACCAACGCCGACGCTATAAAGATAGACCCTTTAATTTAGTCACACCCCGCTATGCTGACTATTGGCGGGATAAGCTAGAAGCTGAACGCTACAAACCCGGTAGTATCAGTGACTTCATGAAAATGGCTGCTGCTGTTAATATCAGGATTGTTACTTACACACCAGTTAGCACAGCTAACATTGCAATTCCCGATACTACTAGGGAAACAGTACCCACAGGTGTTCCTGTGTCTATCAGTCCTAGTGCTAGTTTCCCAGTTCGTTAAATCTCTTAATTAGGTATGTAACCTAATGCGGGAAAATAGTTAAAGTGCGAATTGGGAATTTGAGTGATCAAACCTAATTCTGTTTTGAAACAAACCCAATTCTGTTTTTAAACGAAACGAATTTATCAACAAGAGGAAAGACGCAGCATGGCACTGCCATTACTTCAATACAAACCATCTACCCAAAACCACCGCGTTAGCAGTTTCGGTGTTGCTGATAAAAACGAAGATACTCCTTATATCTACCGTTTAGAAGATGTTAGTTCTTACACTGACATTCAAAGCATCATTTGGGCTTCCTATCGCCAAGTTTTCAGCGAACATGAAATTTTGAAGTTTAACCGCCAAATTACTTTAGAATCTCAACTGAAAAATGGTTCTTTGTCTGTTAAAGACTTCATTCGTGGTTTAGCTAAATCCGAAGCTTTCTATCGTTTAGTTGTTTCTGTTAACAACAACTACCGTTTAGTAGATATCACCCTCAAGCGGATTTTGGGTCGTTCTGCTTACAACAAAGAAGAAGAAATTGCTTGGTCAATTGTTATTGGTACTAAGGGTTTTGATGGCTTTGTTGATGCTTTGGTAGACAGCGAAGAATATAACCAAAACTTTGGTGATAACACCGTACCTTACCAACGTAAACGCATGGAAGGTCGTCCCTATAACTTGGTTACTCCTCGTTACGGTGTGGACTTCCAAGAAACAGCAGGTACAGTCAGAACCGACTGGCGCTTTGTGTTGGAAAACTTCTACACTGCAAAGGCGAAAACAAAACGTCTCAGAGAAGGCGATCCTGGCAAGTTTGCAGATATGGCCGCTTCTCTGTCTGGTAAGGGTAACTATGCTCAAAGAATCTCTTCTTTTGACATTGATTACTTGAATGAAGTTCCTTATCGTGGTAGACGCTAAAATCGGTAATTCTCTAATTACCTATTGATTACCTAAACTTTCTACTGGGTCTGGTTTTTACTTTGATATGATAACGAGTTGGCGGTTTCTATGTTAGCTAGTTATGGTGTTAGGTGAAAACTGGACCCTTGGTTTTAGGGGCAGAAGGTAGGAGGTTGGAAAAACAAAGATAATGCTTGCTGAAAATGAAAAAAATAAAAAAATAGCTCTGTTAAGGGCGAAGCATTCAGGCGATAAATTAAGCTGTTGTGCATTTAATTTGTATAAGTGGAACAGGCATCTTGCCTGTTAAACAAGAGTTCAGAACATTAGGGTTATACAATTTAGCTGTGTAACAGCTTATCAATTTTGATCACAGGTTATTTTCCGAATGCTTCGCCCCTACGACTCCTGACTGCTGACATAAATCACACTTAAATCCTATTATCTTTTATCCACCAGTAAAAAAGTAAGTCGATTGCAATATGAACCAGCGAATAACGCAGGAACAGTTAAATCAAATTATTGCTGAAGTTCAAGGTTTACAATTACGTCAAGAAGCTGAATTTGACCAACAGCAAATTCAGCAAATTTTACAAGAGTTAAATTTACCTCCAGAGTTGTTAGATGAAGCTTTGATTCAGTTGCGTCGTCGTCAAGCTTTGGAGGTTCAACAACGTCGTAATAAGTTGATAGCTTTTGGGGTGGTTGGGGCAATTATGATTACTGTTGGAAGTTTAGTATTTTTTAATCAACAACAAGCTTCCTTATTAGCTAATGTTTCTGCTCAACAAGATAGAATTACTTTGGCTGATGAAGTTGATATAAAAACTGTTTCTCGTCAAGCTAATGGTGAAGTTTTTTATCGTGTAACTTTGAAAGATGCACCGATAGGTAAAAGGTTATCTCTTAGTTGTAATTGGATTGATCCTAGTGGAAAAATTGTGAAACAAAATGCTTATGATACTAAAGATATAACTACTTCTATTTGGAATACTCATTGTAAGTATACGATTAATTCTACTGCACCTGTGGGTAATTGGCAGGTGGAAATGTTGCTGGATGGGAGAAAAATTAGTGAAGAAATTTTTGTTGTGCAATAGTTATGTTATCCTATCATTTTATCGGTTATTGGGGTGAGAAGAATGAAGAAAAACTCACGCAGAGACGCACAGACGCAGAGAGAGGAGGGGAGGGAGAAAGGTTTGTTTGGAATGTGGTTTATGTGGGTTGTGAGTCTGTACCGGAGATAGAAGGAAATACTATTGCTGCTGTTTCTGCTTCGGGGTTTTCTGATGCTGATGTTTGGGTGAGGGTGGAAGATGATAGTTTGATTTTGGGTAGGGAGGTTTTTGGTAAAGTTCCTTTATTTTGGAGTTGTCAAAATAATACTGTTTGGTTTGCTTCTCGGTTAGATTTGCTTTTGGAAATAATGGATAAACCGGAAGTTTGTATTTCTGGTTTATATGGTTATTCTTGTTTTTCTTATGTTCCTACTCCTGTAACTTCTGTTAGTGGGGTGTTTTCTGTCGGTGCGGGAACTGAGGTGATTTTTAATATTGATAATGTTGGTAATTATCAGGTAATAAATAATTACAATTATCAATGGTATGAATCTCAGGAACAAATTACAGATGAAAATACCGCAGTTTCTCAATTACAAAGTTTATTAAAAAATGCGGTAGAAAGGCAAGTTGCTGATGTAAAAGATGAACCTGTGGGGGTTTTTCTTTCTGGGGGTTTGGATTCTTCTATTGTTGCTGCTTTGTTGGTACAATTGGGGGTGAAGGTTCGCGCTTATAGTTTAGATTTTGGTGAATTTGGAGTTTCTGAGTATTGTTATGGGAAACAGGTGGCAGAGTTTTTGAATATTCCTATTATTAAGGTTGATGCAAGTCCGAAAAATATTAAAAATGCAATTGTTCCTACTGTTAAAGCTTTAGATTTACCTTTTGGTGATGGTGTGACTGTTCCTTTATATCTTTTAAATAAAGTTGCTTCTCAAGAAACTAAAGTGATTTTTAATGGTGAGGGTGGTGATCAATTATTTGCCGGTTGGACTAATAAACCTTTAATTGCTGCGGGTATTTATCAAGGTGAACATCCCCATAAAAATGAAGATTTTATTTCACAATATTTGCGAACTTTTCACCGTCTCTGGGGTTATGAATCTAGGGTGTATCAACCGGATATTTATGCTCAGATTCAAGGTTTAAATGCTCAGGAATGGCTGTTGGATGGGTTAGATAGTCGTTTTTGTCCTTCGTTGTTACATCGTCTGCGTCGTGCTAGTTTGATGTTAAAGGGAGCGCAAAATATTCATCCCCGTGCAACTGCGTTAAGTTTTGTGCATGGTTTAAATGTGCGATCGCCTTTTTGTGATTTAAATTTAGCAAAATGGACTTTTCAACTATCTGGTGAACTCTGTTTACAAGGTGCTTGTGAAAAGTATATTCTCAAACGCGCTGTAGAAAATTTGCTACCATCGGAAATAGTCTGGAGACAAAAGCGGGGTATGGGTGTTCCCCTAACCTCTTGGTGTGTAAATAATTTTTGGCATGATCTTGGTAATTGGTTAAATCCGGGTATACTAGAAGCGGAAAATATTTTTTACCCTGATATAGCAACAAAAATTATTACCGGAGAACTGGGAGGACATATTCAAGGACGACGCATAGGTGAGATACTTTGGTTACTTATTATGTGGGAACTTTGGTATTTTCACGTTTTTGGTGTAAAACTAGGATCAAAGTCTTGGAAGCATCCGTTTTTATTACCTCGTGGTTTATGGAAATATTACAAGAAACTGCAAAATTATTAACTCCATTTTCTCAAGAACTTGCTGAGGAATTATTAAATATTTACGGTTCTCCTTTATATGTTTATGATGGTGATATTTTAAATCAAACTATTTCCCATATTACTAACTCTTTCCATTATCCTCAAACTCGGTTTTATTTTGCCAGTGTCACTAATGGAAATATTGCGTTATTGAAGATATTTAAAAATGCTGGTTGGGGACTTCATGCTAATACACCAGGTGATATTTATTTGGGTTTAAATGCTGGTTTTGTACCTTCAGAAATTGTCTATAGTGGTAGTAATTTAAGTCAGGAGGAGATGGAACAGGTTTTAAATTGGGGTGTAAATACTTTAAATTTGGATAGTATTTCTCAGTTGCGTTTGTTGTGTGAGGTTTTATTATCTCACGCAAAGACGCAAAGACGCAAAGAGAAGGAAGATTTAAAGATTGGATTAAGGTTGAATGTTTCTGAAGATAGTCGCATTGGTGTTAGTATAGCAGATTTTGATCAGGCAGTTTCTATTGCTAGAGATGCTGGTTTAAAAATTACAGGATTGCATTTTTATCGAGGTACGGGAACTAATGCGACTTCTGCTTTTACTAATGTTATTGATGAGGTAATATCCATAGCAGAAAATTTACCAGATTGGCAATATTTAGATTTTGGTGGTGGTTTTGGTTATCCTTATCATCATGATAGAATTGCTTTTAATTGGGAATTTTTTGGAGATGAGTTAAGTCAAAGAATTGGCAATTTAGGGAAAAATATTAATTTGATTATTGAACCAGGACGCGCTGCTATAGCTGGTTCTGGAACTTTGTTAGGTCAAGTTGTATCTGTAAAATGGCAAGGTAATAAACAAATTTTAGGTGTAGATTCTACAGTAGCTAATCTTTCTGTTCCTGCTGTTCATGGAGGTTATCGAGAAATTGTAAGTTGGAAAAATCAAACTTATGAAAAGTATATCACAAATTATATCACGGATGTTTGTGGAAATACGACTTATTCACGGGATTATTTAGCTAAAAACTGCCAACTTCCCGCTTTAGAAATTGGTGATATAATCGCTATTTTAGATGTGGGTGCTTATGGTTATGCTATGTCTTCTCATTTTTTACATCGTCCCAAACCTGCGGAGGTGTTATTAGAAAATGGTACTCATCGGTTAATTAGAAAACGAGAAGATTACAGTGTTTTACTGAATAATCAAATAGTTTAAATATCCTACCAATTACCCATTACCAATTATCCATTACCAAAAAACTTATGAAATGTATTAACTGCGGAACTGATAACAATTTAAAAGATAGAACAGCAAACAACGGAAGATGTAAACAATGTCATCATCCTTTTGTTTTTGAACCCACAACAATGGGGACTTTGAAAATTACAGATCCCATGTTTGGTAAAATATTGGCAGATATTTCTGCTAATGATACTTTATATTTTACACCTAAGCAGCTTTTATATTTTTTAGATAATCGCATCCGAAACAAAGCATTTCAAACCCGTAGTTTTGTGTTTTTATATTTCTTTTTCAATATTTGGGTTACTCTCTTTGTCGGAGGAATAACAAGTGCTTTTTTACCTAATTCTTTTCTGGTTGCTAATTTAGTTTATCAAGCAGCGACTATTTTCTACTTATTTAATAACACCAAATCAAGTAAATTAACTACTGCAAGTCGCAAAGCAAGTGCTAAAACTTTACGCATTGTGGGAATATTAATTCTAGTATTGGGAATATTGGTAAGTTTAACCGTAAACTCGTTTCCTATTTTTTGTATGTTGGTCATTTTAGGAATGTTGTCAATATTTTTAGGAACTAGACAGTTAGGAAGAGTGGGAAATTTACCACAGGAATTTTTAGTTACTCAATCTTATGTAGATGGGTGGTTAGAAAATTGGCAAGCTATTAATGGTAGAATTAATAAGGTTTTACATGAACCACAAAATCAAATTTCACCTGCATCTATTAACCCCGATGTTACTGCTTATAGTTTTGATAGATTGGTTGTTTGTGATAGTGCTAACATTGCACAATTATTAATTGCTAATAATTTTCATTTTGAAAATAATTGTGCAATTCTTAGTGTTAATGGTTATCCCCAAAGCATTTTCGATACAACAATGGAAATGCTACGACGTAACCCCAATTTACAAGTTTTTGCATTCCATGATTGTAGTCCTAAAGGTGTGAGTTTGGTCTATCATCTCCGCACCAGTGAAAATTGGTTTTTAAATAGTGAGGTGACTATTATTGATGTGGGTTTATTACCGCGTCAAATTCTTGCTAATAAGCGAGGTATGTTTATTCAAAATGCAGAGTATTTAGCTAAAAAATCCAAAGAATTACCGTTAGAAATTCGTCAGAATTTAACTGCGGAAGAGTTAACTTGGTTGGATGCAGGTAATTTTGTAGAATTAGAATCTTTTTCACCACAGATGTTGATTAAAGTTCTGCGAAGTGGTATTTCTGGAAGTTTGAATTTAGCAAGTGATGATAGTAGTTTTATGGTAGTTACTGATTCAGGTAATGATATTTATATGGTGGAAAGTTTTGGTTAATTTTTTACTTGTTTATTTACCTGCAACCAAATTTCCAAACTTACCAATAACCATAGTTTAACACCATAACGCCCCCAAATATCACCTTTAAAATCTAACCAGTTTCGCAAAATATCCTGATTAATATAAGCGGAAATCTCACTATTTCTATTTAACAACAATTTCCGCGCTTGTTTTTGCCAATATTTCCTAAATCCTAATTGTACAGGAACCATCATTCCACTTTTAGGACGCTGAATAATTGTATCTGGTAAAATATCACTGACTGCTTTTTTCAAAACTGCTTTTTCTTCCACTCCTGAAAGTTTATATTCTGGGGGAATTTGCATACTCAAGTCAACTACTCGCTGATCAAATAATGGTGATAAACCTTGTAAATTTGCTGCTTGGGTTAAGTTATTTACCTTGGTGAGAATATGATCTGCTCCTTTAAATTTAATATTCAATTTCATTAATCTATTTAAATAATTAATATCGGCATTTAAATCATGGTAAAATACAGAAGATTCGTTTTTTACACTTTGCCAAATTTCCGGTTTTAATAGTTGTGGTAAGTCTAAAGCACATTTTTGGAAAGATATTAAATAAGCTGTTAAAGCATCTTGATTATTAATTGTACCATATAAACTATTAATCAACATTGGTTGATTTTTTGGACCTCCAAAACAAGGATCTCCTCCTTCTCCATTTAATGTAATCTCTACATTTTCTCTCGCTAGTTTACCTATTAATAAATTTGGTACTGTTAAAGGATCACCGATAGGATCATCTAAATATAACATTGTTTCTGGTAAACGTTCCCACATTTCCCGAAGGGTAATTTCTAAAATGTGATGTTGTGTTTGACAATGTTGTGCAACTAAGCTAGAAAATTCTAATTCATTGGGTGTTTCTGTACCAAAATGAATGGAATAAGTATGCACTGGTGCGTTATGTAATTTTGCTGCTAATGCGGTAATACTGCTAGAGTCTAAACCACCAGAAAGAAATACTCCTAAAGGTTGATTTTCTGGTAAATATTCTTTGATAACTTGTTTTAATAAAGCATTTAATTTCTCGCTATACCATTCTAAAGGTTGATTAACATCTATTACTTTTTCTTGGAGTTGCCAATAATGATAAACTTGATTTGAAGGCATTTCTATAAGTGTGCCAGGACGCATTTCTTTAACATTTTGCCAAAGTGTTCTTTCTCCTGGAACAAATGCACAATAAAGATAATCTCTTAATGCTATTAAATCTAAGTCATTGTTTCTATGAGGTGCAAGGGTGGTTAATTTGGGAGCAATCCAGCAAGTTGAACCTTTAGTTGTATAATATAAAGTTCGACTACCTATGGCATCTCTGACTAAATATAATTCTTGCTTTTCTCGATCCCAAACTACTAAGTTAAACATCCCTAATAATAGGGTTAAACATTGAAAATTATACTTTTCCCAAAGTTGTACAATTATTTGTTGATTACTGATTTTTTGGGGAGAATCAATATTTATTCTTTGGAGGAGTTCTAAACGATTACTTAACCATATATCACCAACTAATACAAATCTTTCGTTAAGACTAATGGCAAAATTTTCGGAAGCGAAAATAACAGCAAATTGTTGATCTTGCCAGGTAACATCTGCTTTTAAAGCATCTACATTATTATCTAATTTTCCATAAGCTACATACCAAGTAGGTATTACTTCCAAATTAGAATTTATTGATTGAGGATTTTGAAAAAGATTAAAAAACATATTAAATTAACTATGAAGGCACTTAGACACAAAGCAGTTTATACAGTTTCTTTACGAGGCTGCGCTAAATTTTCTGACCTCTTTCTTTGTGTTCTTTGCGTCCTTTGCGGTTCGTTATATAATTTAGCGCATCTTCATACAGAATTGGTATTACCAAAGAGTAAGCTGTTGTGCATTTAATTTGTATAAGTGGAACAGGCATCTTGCCTGTTAAACAAGAGTTCAGAATATTAGGATTATACAATTTAGCTGTGTAACAGCTTATTAAAAATAACAGGAATGATTAACACAATTTTAGTACCCCAAGGAGCAGAAAACCAAGCCGTTTGTCGTGGTTTAAGTCGTGTTAAAGGTTTGCAACCACAGGTGATAGCAATACCCCTGGGAATGAAATCACTGTACCAGTTTTTGGAAAAAAATTGTCAACATTTAAATCAACTCAATCAACGCGTGCTGCTAATGGGTTTATGTGGCAGTTTAAATGAGCATTACAAGGTTGGTGATATAGTTCTCTATCGAGATTGTATGTATCAAAGAAATCTGCAAAAGTGCGATCGCACCTTGATCACAGAGATATATAACCAACTTGGGGATAAAGTAGCTTTTGTTCAGGGATTAACGAGCGATCGCGTCATATCCCTAGCAGCAGAAAAACAAAATTTACATCTACAATCTGGCGCTGATGTTGTTGATATGGAAGGATTCACATTCTTAGAATTTTTCCAGCCACTGGGGATATCAACCGCAATATTACGAGTCGTTAGTGATGATACTCTCTATGATATACCTGACCTGACAACAGCCATTAGTGCCGATGGTTCACTTCAACCTCTACCCCTGGCCTTAACATTCATCCGTAAACCCCTAGCTGCTACCCGCTTGATTCGTAGTTCCTTACAAGCACTCAAAATATTAGAAACCGTAGCTTACTGTTTAGCCAGTTCCTCAACTCGGATATAGATCCCCGATTTCTTTGCGAAGTCGGGAATCTGAGGATCACTTCAATAATGGACAATTAACAATGAAAAATTGACAATTACCTCTCCGTTGAAAGGAGAGGCTTGAAAAAGCGAAATTTTTGGCTTTTTACCCTGTAAACGGAAGTTTTAAACCTTGAATGAAAAAATTGCCAATTGTCAATTATCAATTATCAATTGATAACTCAAAGCTTAAATCGCTGCTGCTTCCCATTGAGAATCAAAGAAAATCTCGAAAGAACCATCAGGTATGAGTTGACGCAAGTGCTGAATATAACCATCTGCATCTGAACGACTACGGAATCTGGCAATAATTATACGCTCTTGATTCGCAACCACACGAGCTATAGCCCAACTATTCAGCCGATTTCTATAAGAAATTGCTGGATTTTTTGATTTGGTATCTTTGTCATCTGTGTTTTGTGGCATGATTATATTATCCGTATGAATTTGATTGATTGGCGTTAGTGTGTCTCTTAGGGGTAATAACACTAGCGCCTTTAATTGACGATGCCACTTTGTTATTACATAATTCTTGGATTGTCAATACTTAGTGCAACAATTTGTTTTTACTAGGCAATAAAACCTAGAAAATATTATTTCCAGAATTTTCACGATACACAAATAAAGTTAATATTAACAGTGCTGAATGCTTGGTAAATAAAACAACATTTTTCGTTAAAAATTTACCTCTTACTTAGACAAAATTACATATCAATTTGTAAATCATTGTAGCATGAATCTACAATTTGTGAGAATATATATTGCGTATTGCCCCCTACTAATCTGGGAAATCATCTGATACATTAAACAGGAATGTTGTATGAAATTCACTGCATCAATTTTAAAAAAAGTTGCTACAGAAATGGGCGCTACTGTTGTAATAGAACCTGAATATGAACTAATTGGACATATTACGTTTAAAAATGGGAAAATAACCGTTTTTGATAACACGAGATTCAATATTAATGGTTTTGGTTCGGCAAATTTAGCACAAGATAAAGCCTTTTCTAATTATTTTTTGGGTAAACTTGGTTATCAAGTTACGGAAGGAAAAACATTTTTTAATGATAAAATGTGTGCAAAAGTCGCCAACCCCAGAAATATCCATGATGGTTGGAACTATGCCCAAGAATTAGGATTCCCTGTAATTGTTAAACCTTTAAATCTCAGTTTAGGAATTTTAGTTACTAAAGTATATAATAAACAGGAATATTATCAAGTAGCAGAAAAAATACTTGCTACTCAGTCTGTCTTAATTGTAGAAAGATTTTATCAAGGTAATGACTTTAGGATTTTAGTTTTAGATAATGAAGTTATAGCGGCTTATCAAAGAATACCTTTATCTGTCACTGGTGATGGTAAATCTACTATTTTAGAATTACTACAAAATAAACGTGAACAGTTAATCAAAACAGGGGAAAAAATATTAATTGATGTCGAAGATTTCCGCATTATCAAGAAATTAAACAAACAAAATCTGAGCTTTGATAGTGTACTTGCTGAAGATACTTTAATTTATCTTTTAGACAACGCAAATCTATCTACAGGTGGTGATGCAATAGACTTCACGGAAAATATTCATCCTGATTTTCAAAAATTGGCGATTAATATCACTAAAGATATGGGTTTGAGATTAGCAGGTGTAGATATTCTCACCGCTGATATTACTCAACCCATAGTAGATTATACTGTAGATTATACTCTGTTGGAAATTAATAGCGCCCCTGGTTTAGCTCATTATGCCTTACTGGGAGAGCAGCAAATACAGAAAGTAGAAGATTTATATCGGAAAATTTTGCAAGCATTAGAAAACGAATAAATGTGGTAAGGAGTTAGGAGTCAGGAGTCAGGAGTAGATTCAATCCAAAATCCAAAATCTAAAATCCAAAATCGAATGACTCACCAATTTTTACCTAACAGAGATTCAAATTCTGCTTGTAAAGCTGTAATTTCCCCAACTCTAGCCACCAGCAAATTATCTTTACCAGCATCTTGTAATCTAGCTTTCCAATATTGAATAGTCTCTGCATTATTCAACCAAAATTCAATCACTGTATCTACCACTTGATCTAAATTCCAACTACCAGCAGTTGGAACTGATTCTACAGATTCTAGAAACGCATCTAATGTACAAGTTTGAGTTCCCAAATATTCAACTTTTTGGTGTAGAGGTTTTTCTAAACTTTGTTGTTGGTGATTGAAAAAGTATAAAATTGGAGATACTCCTACAATGTCAAAAGTATAGTTCATGCCCATCCTCCAAATCTGTTGAGTTGTTAGTCTATTGACTGGAATCTGTAACCTATTTAATTTTTTATGAGTGATTTCAGCATCAAATGTGATTGCTATATAGTCAAATATAACGACAAAAAACAGAAATTACAAGTTCAATCTACTGATTTTAAAATTTTTTAAAATTTTTTAAAAAATTAGCACTTGTGAACTGAGAGTGCTAATTTTGAGTGCCATTATTATTTAATATATATTTGATATATTATAAAAATAGTTTCCAGGCTTATTTGGGGAGTTAAGATCATTTTTAATAGTTTCTTAGTTATTGGCTTAACTAATGGTAGAGGTGAATTAGCAGCCTTGTCTGCTGCCTGTTTATGGGCGATCGCTTCCGTGGTATATGGAGTATTAGGGCAACGCATTCCGCCCTTACAGCTAAATTTAATCAAAGGCATAATAGCGATCGCCCTGTTGCTAATTACAATCGTCATCAGCGGTGATTTTCTACCCACCCTTGCACCCTTAAACTTATTATTTCTACTCCTCAGTGGTGCAGCGGGTATAGGTTTAGGAGATACAGCTTTTTTAGCAGCTATTAACAGACTAGGCGCACGTCGAGTTTTGCTGTTGGGAACTTTAGCCCCTCCCATGAGTGCGATCGCTGCTACAATTTTTCTCCAAGAAAGTCTGAACATCAATGCTTGGTGTGGTATTTTACTCACTATTTTGGGTGTTGCTTGGGTTGTTACCGAAAGAGTCAGTAATAATGGTGAAGGTGCAACCACACAACTATGGCCAGGAATAGGGTTAGGTTTGTTAGCAGCAGTAGCTAACGCCATCGGTGCTGTTTTTTCCCGTGCAGCATTTACAGGTACGAATATTTCCCCTTTGTGGGCAGCATTATTCAGATTAATTGCCGGAGTATTAATAATTTTAATTTGGGCATTTTTGCCCAATCAGAGAAATAACGTCTTTGTATATCCTTATTGGCAGTCAAAACGAGTTATATTAGCCAGTTTTTTAGCTGCTTTTTTAGGCACTTATTTAGGAATTTGGTTACAACAAACAGCCATTAAATTAACTAACGTGGGTATTGCCTCAACCCTCATGCAAACCAGCCCTATACTTGTAATTCCCATTGCTATCTTTATGGGTGAAAAAGTCAGTTTGAGAGCTATTATAGGGGTAATAATTGCAATTTTCGGAATTAGTTTATTAGCTTCCATCACTTCACCCATCTCAGTTAGAAACATTCTCTAGAACACCGATTTATTAATCGTAAGGGCGTATAGCATTCGGATAGAATATGAACTGCTTTCAGCGATAGGTTATCACCCGAATGCTTCGCCCCTACAAGGTAAAAACAGTAAAAACAGATTACCTAGCATTACTGAATCGACGTTCTAGCTTAGACCGGAACTTAAGTTCCGGGCGGGTTTGGAAGCTAAACAAAAAAGCTATTTGTGGTCTGAGTTGACACCAATGAGCATTGCTAAACCCCTACACAGGAGTCACAATGTTTGATCAAGCTGACCATTAACTCCTGACTGCTGATAGCCGAATAGTAGTAACTACGGACAGAATAAAGTATCTCTTGTATCCCTACCCGTGACAGGATTAGTACCTTTAGCCAACTTGCATAATTTTTTTTGCTCATCTGAACGCAGCAACACATCAGTAAAATCTGCTCCGTCAATTATAGCACCATCAAATTTGGCACTAGCCGCAAATGCACCTTCTAAAACAGCATTAGTCAAATTGGCTTTAATCAAACGTGCAGAATCCAAGGTAGCATTAGTTAAATCAGCCCCCGTTAAATTTGCTGATTCTAGATTTGCAGCAAAAAAGCTCACACCACGCAAGTTAGCACCACTAAAATTACTCTGACGAAGGTTAGCCTTAGTAAAGCTAGAGTCTGTTAAATCACGTCCAGAAAAATCTGCTTCTATCAAAATTTCTTTGTTGTATTCTAGTGCTAAAGCTGGTGATGCTAAACCTATTAATGCCGTTATGGGAATGAGCGCCCAAAGCAGTAAACTGAGGATAAGTGACAAAAAACGATACTTAATATTCATGGTATTTTTTGTATTGGGTTTATTAATTCATGTCTAAACCTCCTCCATCTAATTATGCTGATATTGGTAACATAGGAGAAGACCTAGTAGCACAGTGGTTAAAATCTACAGGTTGGGAAATTCTGCACCGTCGCTTTTCTTGTCGCTGGGGAGAAATTGATATTATTGCCCAGTACCATGATACAAAAGAAACAGCAAACAAGCAAACTACCAATCATCAAAACTCAATACTGGCATTTGTAGAGGTAAAAACCCGCAGTGCTGGTAGTTGGGATGCTGGAGGTAGAAACGCTATCACCCCAAAAAAACAAGCAAAACTCTGTCACACAGCAGGAATATTTTTAGATCAGTATCCTGAAAAAGCTGATTATTCTTGTCGTTTTGATGTCGCTATTGTCTTTTGTCAACCCTTGTCCCAAAATCTTCAGGGGGCAAGATTTACCCCAGAAACCCTAGCTAATTTATCAATACCAGGATATGACTTTAAGCTGCTCGAATACATTCCAGCAGCTTTTGATCTATCAACCATAAATTGATAATTAGTAATTGGTAATTGGTAATTGGTAATTGGTAAACTTCCTTCTGTCACCTGTCACCTGTCACCTGTCACCTGTCACCTATTTTCAAGCCAAAGTTTCTGGACAATAGCCCAAACCTTGGACAAACTGTTGTCTGAATGCTTCGATTTCTTCTTTTTCTGGACTACCATGAGATACAATAGCTACTTGGTAGCGACGCATTACGTCCACGGGATACTGTCCCGCCTCCAAGCTCCAAAGTGCCATTTGTATCCTCATAGGTGGCTCATAACTAATTCCTAATTCATTGAAGAAAGCCCGAAAATCACCATCTTCTTGGGCTGAGATCGGTTCTCTAAGTTTAATCCTCACTACCCAACCATCAATTTGATGAATTACGGTGATAAAAGAAACAGGAGTTTGGGGTCTGTTGTGCAGGTGTTGAACTACCCTGAGCGTTAGACTAGCATTTGCCAGGTAATATAAATATTCCATGATGGTGTTTGGGATCAAATCTAATCCTACATCTATATCTTCCTGGTTCAAGGATAGTTCCTGCTAGGGTAAAAGTCCCCGTTTTTATATGGGGAGATTTACCCAATTTTGATGATTGGTGATTGGTGATTGGGGACTGGTGACTGGTGACTGGTGACTGGTGACTGGTGACTGGGGACTGGTGACTGGGGAC
>NZ_JAQMTI010000213.1:0-3398 GCF_028329225.1 Sphaerospermopsis kisseleviana CS-549
GGTGACTGGTGACTGGTGACTGGTGACTCCTACCTCCTGCCTTCTGCCTCCTGCCTCCTGACTCCTTGAACTCCTGACTCCTTGAACTCCTGACTCCTTGAACTCCTGACTCCTTGTAATTAATTCCAATCTTCCTCTTCCTTCTTCCCGCGACTTTTATAAATGCCTCCAACTTGATGTATTTCACGGGTTTTGGCAAAAAGTTCCGCTTCCGTTAAACCCCAACGTTGCAAAACTTTATCTAAGTCTTGTTGAATGTCCCGTGCGCCAGGAAAGCCTTGATAGCGTATTCTCATCCGAGCTAATTCAGCTAAATTGTAATCTGTTGCCTCCTGAGAGAGTAAACTATTAATAAGAGGGCGATCGCGGTTGTAGAGTGGATGCTGTTGATCTTTACTTGCGGAAGATTCTGTCATAAATTTTACCGATGATAGGATTTCACTTTACCCAAGTTGACAGGCTCAACAGTTGCCAGAATAGCCAAATTTTTAGCCATAACTGGCAAATGACGGCTACTACACCTGAGCTAATTACGGCTCTCACCACTGCCATCCAATTTTAAATAAAGATACATTATCTTTAAGAAAATACAATAAACTTTAGATCAGGGTGAACCTTTAGATCACCCAAAGTCCAAGCAGCAAGGGAGCAAGAACCCGCTATGTTTGAACACTTCACGTCCGAAGCCATCAGGGTAATTATGTTAGCTCAGGAGGAAGCACGCCGCCTGGGACATAACTTTGTCGGTACAGAACAAATTCTCCTGGGTTTAATGGGAGAAGGAACAGGGGTTGCTGCTAAAGTGCTGGCTGAATTAGGCATTAACCTGAAAGATGCGCGTCGGGAAGTAGAAAAAATTATTGGTCGGGGTTCTGGTTTTGTCCCACCGGAAATTCCTTTTACACCAAAAGTAAAAAGTCTATTTGAGCAGTCCTTCAGAGAAGCTCATGGTCTTGGACACAATTACATAAACACTGAACATTTATTGTTAGGTTTAACTGAGGCGGGGGAAGGAGTAGCCGCCAAAGTATTGCAAAATCTCGGTGTTGACCTGCAAACTATCCGCAATGCTGTGATGAGTGTGTTAGGTGAAGATAACACAGTTTTTGCTGGTGGCGGACGCAATACCAGACGTAATCAAAATCTGAGTATAGAAGAATTTGGGCGTAATCTCACCAAATTAGCTCAAGAAGGCAGATTAGATCCGGTAGTGGGTCGGCAAAATGAAATTGAGCGCACTGTACAAATTCTCGGTCGTCGTACCAAAAATAACCCGGTGTTAATTGGTGAACCTGGTGTTGGCAAAACTGCGATCGCCGAAGGTTTAGCTCAACGCATCATTAACCAAGACGTTCCTGAAGTATTACTGGACAAAGAAGTAATTAGTCTGGATATGGGTTTACTGGTGGCAGGAACTCGCTTCCGGGGCGACTTTGAAGAACGTCTGAAAAAAATCATGGATGAAATTCGCTCCGTCGGTAATATCATCCTGGTAATTGATGAAATTCATACCCTCGTCGGCGCTGGTGGTACAGAAGGCGGTTTAGATGCGGCTAACATCCTCAAACCCGCATTAGCTAGAGGTGAACTGCAATGTATTGGTGCAACTACCTTAGATGAATACCGTAAATACATTGAACGGGATGCAGCGTTAGAGAGACGTTTTCAACCGATTTTAGTCGGAGAACCATCAGTAGCAGAAACTATTGAAATTCTCTATGGTTTGCGCGGTGCGTATGAACAACACCACAAAGTTACCATTGCTGATGATGCAATAATAGCAGCAGCACAGTTATCAGATCGTTATATTAGCGATCGCTTCTTACCAGATAAAGCCATAGACTTAATAGATGAAGCCGGTTCTCGTGTGCGTTTACGTCACTCCCGCATCATCAACAACAAAGAACTGAAACTGCAACTGAAAAACGTCAGCAAAGAAAAAGCAGAAGCTATCAGAGTTCAAGACTTTGGTAAAGCTAGTAAACTGCGTCAAGAAGAAATAGAACTGCAAACCAAACTTGACCTAGAAGAAAACCTGCAAACTCTCAACATTCCCAGCGTTGACGAAGAAGACATTGCGGAGATCGTCGCTTCTTGGACAGGTGTACCAGTAAATAAACTAACTGAATCTGAATCAGAGTTATTACTACACTTGGAAGACACCCTACATACACGCCTGATCGGTCAAGAACAAGCAGTTACAGCCGTTTCTCGCGCTATTCGTCGCGCCCGTGTGGGTTTAAAAAATCCTAATCGCCCCATCGCCAGCTTTATTTTCTCTGGTCCCACAGGGGTAGGTAAAACCGAACTAGCCAAAGCATTAGCGGCTTATTTCTTCGGTTCGGAAGATTCCATGATTCGCTTAGATATGTCCGAATACATGGAAAGTCACAATGTTTCCAAACTCATCGGTTCACCTCCAGGTTATGTAGGCTACGACGAAGGCGGACAACTAACAGAAGCAGTACGCCGCAAACCCTACACAGTGCTACTTTTCGACGAAATCGAAAAAGCCCATCCCGATGTATTCAATATGCTGCTGCAACTTTTAGATGATGGTCATCTTACGGATGCCAAAGGTCGAAAAGTAGACTTCAAGAACACCTTAATTATCTTGACATCTAACATTGGTTCTAAGGTAATTGAAAAAGGTGGTATGAGTTTAGGATTTGAATTTGATAACCAAGCTGATGCAAGTTATCAACGTATCCGCAACTTGGTAAACGAAGAACTGAAAAATTACTTCCGTCCTGAGTTCTTAAACCGTCTTGATGAAATTATCGTCTTCAGTCAGTTGAACAAGGAAGAAGTCAAGCAAATTGCTGACATCATGCTAGGTGAGGTTGCTAACCGCTTAACTGAAAAAGGCATCAAATTAGAAGTCACAGCAGCCTTTAAGGAACTGGTAGTCAGAGAAGGTTATGATCCTAGTTATGGTGCTAGACCTTTACGCAGGGCTATTATGAGACTTTTGGAAGACTCCTTAGCTGAGGCTATTTTATCTAGTCAGATCATCGAAGGTGATACAGCTATTATGGATGTAGATGATGATGGCCAGGTGAAAGTCAGAAAAGCAGAAACCCGCGAGTTACTGTTAACTAAAGTTGGTTAATTTTGAATAACATATTGACCCTGAAACGAGACGCAAGCCCCTGACTTTTAGACATGGGGATAAGTCGATAGCGACTTTAGTCGCATTAAAACGATTGACTGGCTTTAGCCACAGTGGTATAATAGTGAAAAAGTGAGTAAAAAAACATCTACGTGAAGAAACATCCTAGTGCGGAGAAATCCCGGCAACGGACATATCCAACTTGATTTGGAATAGTTAAAGGGCAAATAATGGCAGGATGTTGAGCGTACCTAACTGGCATTGTGATGGACTCACCAAAGCAAAA
>NZ_JAQMTI010000214.1:0-17369 GCF_028329225.1 Sphaerospermopsis kisseleviana CS-549
TTCTTTGCCATCTCTTGAAATCCCAAAAAATGCACACTTTTTCCGGTATACCCTTCAAAACCCTTGCACTAATTTCTGTGTTTATCAGCCTCTAACCTTTGATATATCAAGGTTTTAGGTTTATTCAGCAAACCCTACTTAATTACCCTTAACAACGTCATCCCAATCAGGAATTTCTGCATTTTCTCCACCTACACCAATGGCAGTATTATAGATTTCTGCATCAGTAATGGTGAGATTATTCATTGATGCTTGATAGACGTTGGAATCATTAATAATCGCATTGGTGAGATTTGCATTATTAAGATTCGCTTGTTTTAAATTGACATTAGTAACAAAAGCAGATGTTAAATTTGCACCTGTTAAATTTGCCCCTGTTAAGTCTGCACCTTCGAGGTTGGCTTCTTGTAAGTTAGCACCCCGGAGGTTTGCTCCTCGTAAGTCTGCACCAATTAAATGAGCGCCTCTGAGGTTAACTCCTGAGAGTTGACATTTAGGACATTCCCCAGTGGATAAAAGTTTTTGTAGGTCTTGGGTATTTCCTGCTTGTACTGAGTTAGCAAAAAACAGGGGAGCGGCTAAGGCTATAGCGGCTAATAGCTGGCGTTTCATAATATTCCCCCTTCCTTTTAGATAATAGTACCCGTTCATTTTCCTCACAACTTTATTATCTCACTAAATGGCTCAAGAATGTTGATTGATCTCACAAATTAGATGTGATGTTTTAACCGTTGGTGAGTAATGCTATAACTATGACTGGGGTTAGGTCTTAGCTATTTCTAAATACTGAATTTTGGAAAATTGCTAATGTTAAGCTAATGTTAAATTTTGTGTTAAATATTTTTAACTTGTATCATTGAGCATAGTTTTGTTGTAGAAGTAAATGAGTATTGTTTACTATTAATAAATAGGTGGTTTTAGCCAAGAAATTCGCGCATATACTCTGTGACTAATTGAGGCTGTTCTTGTTGTACCCAATGACCAGAATTAGGAATATATTTGATTTGTAAGTTTCTGACGTATTCTTGTGTACCATAGGTAAGTTCTTTACCTAGTGCGGTGTCATGTTCTCCCCAAATCATCAGGGTAGGAACTTCCAGAATACTCCAATGTTTGTGGAGGATACCCTGTTGAAAAATGTTACGGTAATAGTTCAACATGGCTGTCATTGCACCTCGTTTTGCGGCTGCGTCTTTATAGGCTTCAATGTCTGCTTTTGTGAAAGCATTTTTATTAAAAGCTGTACCTTGAATAGCTTTGGCTATAGCTTCGTAGTCTGAAGCTTGCAGGATTAGTTCAGGAAGCAACGGCAGTTGAAATAAGAAAATATAATAACTGCGTAATAATTGTTGGGGTGTGCTTAAACCTTGAGCAAATTTGGCGGGATGGGGGAGGTTGAGTATGATTAATTTTTCTACCATGTCAGGGTGAGCGTAGGCAAAATTCCAAGCGATCGCACCACCCCAATCATGAGCGACTAAAATACAACTTTCATATCCTAAACCTTTGATTACTCCTTCTATGTCTTTAACAAATTCATCCATCACATAAGCAGACTGCGCTTGAGGTTTATCACTATCGTTATAACCACGCAAATCAAGAGCAACAACGTGGTAATCTTGAGAAAATGGGGGTATTTGATGCCGCCACGAGTACCAAAATTCTGGAAAACCATGCAACATTAACATTAACGGTCCGTCCCCTTGGGTGACATAATGTAATTTGATGCCATTGGTGGTGATATAAGCGTGTGTCCAGGAATTTTCGATGATAGACATAACATTTGATAGATTCAAAACTTCTGTAATTTTCATTAAGAGCAATTATACAAAGTATTTTTCGTGAGAACATCTATAAAAAGTTAGGTTGTCAATGAGTAGAGTAAAAATACGAGGTGTCTGGTGAACGAAAACTGATAGTCAGGTTCTCAAGTCAAGAAAAAACATTGCGGCAGCGATGGAATTTTGAGCGGTAAAGATTGGAAAAACATTTAAGAAAGATTTTTAAGGTATAACTTCAGTGATGAAATTAGAAACAAAACAAACAATTGAGATTCTCAAGCAAGATTTACCGACCTTATTTGAGCAGGATATTTCTTATGATATTTATTCTGAGGATATCTTTTTTCGTGACCCGGTAAATAAATTTAAGGGTAAGTTTAATTATCGGATTATTTTTTGGACGTTGCGTTTTCACGGACAGTTATTTTTTACAGATATTGCTTTTGATTTACATGATGTTTCTCAAACTGATGCAAGTACAATTTTAGCAACGTGGACAGTGCGGGGTGTGTTGCGTGTTCCCTGGAAAGCGCGGTTATTTTTTAATGGTTATTCCACTTATAAGTTAAATGATCAGGGTTTGATTTATGAGCATATTGATACTTGGGATCGGGGACCGGGGGAGATTTTGCAGCAGTTTTTTAAGAGAGGGGTTTATTGAAATAAACAGGATTTTATTTGTCTGATAGCGAAGCGTGGCGTAAGCCATATCAGGATGTCCAGGATTTAAGGATTGACAGGATTATTTTTACCATTGATTAATTAAAATTAAATACTGTTAACTTTGACTACTTTCAGTTAAAGCCTGTAAAAGGTTTAATTATCCGGTAGTTTAAGTCCTGAATTTTTTAAACAATTCTCAGAAGTGCGATCGCTGACTTGGTGACTGAATATGATAATTTCTCTTTCTTTCTTTGCGTCTTTGCGTCTTTGCGTGAGGATTGAAGATTTTTAAGAAACGAACCACGAAGAAGCGAAGGACACGAAGGAAGAGAGGAAGAGAGGAAGAATTTTTGTTGATGTTTACATCCTGTAAATTCTTAAATCCAGGATATTAGGAATTAGACATTTTCCCAGTCTTCTAATTTTAATTCGGGAATGCGTGAAAATTCTCTGGTGTTGTGGGTGACTAATGTTAAGTTGTTAGTTAGGGCGATCGCCGCAATTTGCAAATCATAACTGCCTATGGGTGTTCCCTGAGTTTTGAGTTGAGAGCGGAGATATCCACATATAGCAGCAGCTTTACCATCAAAAGGTAAACTGACAACATCTCCAAAAAATTTGTTTAGAGTTGCTAGGTTTTCTTCTGTCCGAGAACTATTATATGCTCCATAATAAAGCTCGAATTTTACAATGTCACAAATAACTACTTCTTCTGGAGATAAAGAAGTAATACGCTGATAGATTGAGTTATTGCGACGATTAATATAGCCAATACAAGTATTGGTATCTAACAGATAAATCATAACAATGGTTCTCTTTCAAATTGTTCTTCTTGGGGCGCTCTTTCTAATGCTTCTCCTTCCCACGCTCCAAATGTACTCAAAAATTCTGAAGACCATTGACGTTTTTGCGGTTTTTGAACTTGTTGATAAACTATAATTACTTCTACATCAGCATCTTTGATTTCTGGTAAGGGTATGTGTAAAATTCCATCATTACCAATGTGAGATTCTAGTTTTATGGTTTGCATTATTAATCTTTCTCCTTTAATCTTTCGATATTATAACCTTTCTTTCTCCTTTTTGCGTCTTTGCGTGAGAATTGAAGATTTTTTTTGAAACGAACCACGAAGAAGCGAAGGACACGAAGGAAGAGAAGTTAAAGAGGGTTTTTAATTTATTCAAATACAGGTGGCCAAATTTCAGAGATGTTTATTTCCCAACCAGGAAATAATTCGGTAATGGTTAATTTGTCATCTCCTGTTAATGTTTCAATTTCTCCGTTGGGACGATATACGCTTACGGTTCTTTCATCAGGATTAATTAATATGCCGATTTTTGCACCTTGTTCTAAAAAGAGTTTTATTTTATCTTCTAATTTTCCGATTCTATCAGTTTTTGATTTAATTTCTACCACCAAATCAGGAACTAGGTTTCCAAAGTCTCTAACTGTGCGTTTTAATCTGGATGCAACAACAAAGGAAACATCGGGTGCGCGGAGGTCGGTGTTTGGCATAATAAAACCACCGCTAGAGTCAAATATTCTCCCTAAGTTCCGGGGTTTAATCCAGTTACCTAATAATCTGATCAATTCTGCACCTATTTCACTTGATTCAATATCTGATGGTCCCATAACTAGGAGGTTTCCTTCTTGCAGTTCTATTTGATAGTCTTCTTGTTCTTTGGATAGGTTTTGTTGCAGTATTTCTACATCTTTTATTGTTAGCTGCATGGGGTTTTCTCCTTATATATATATGATTATATTCTTCCTTTGCGTCTCTGCGTCTTTGCGTGAGAATTAAAGATTTAGGAAACGAACCGCAAAGAACGCAAAGGACACGAAGGAAGAGACGTTAAAGAGGGTTTTGGGGTGGATATTGTTTTAATACTTGTTGCAGATATTTTCCTGTGTAGGAACGTTGATTTTTTGCAACTTCTTCTGGTGTTCCCGCAACAATAATTTCTCCTCCTTTGTCTCCTCCTTCTGGTCCTAAGTCTATTACCCAATCTGCACAACGGATAACGTCTAAATTATGTTCAATGACTAAAATCGAATTTCCTTTATCCACCAATCTTTGCAAAACATCTAATAATTTGTGAACGTCGTAAAAAGACAACCCGGTTGTTGGTTCATCTATTAAATATAATGTTTTCCCGGTTGCACGTCGAGATAATTCTGTTGCTAATTTCACCCGTTGCGCTTCTCCTCCTGATAATGTGGTGGCTGGTTGTCCTAATTGTACATATCCTAATCCTACATCTACTAATGTTTGTAGTTTGCTAACTGCTTTGGGAATGTTTTCACAAAATGCTAATGCTTCTTCTACTGTCATGTTTAAAACGTCAGAGATTGATTTTTCTTTGTATTTAACTTGTAGGGTTTCTCTGTTATATCTTGCTCCTTTACAAACTTCGCATTGTACATAAACGTCTGGTAAAAAGTTCATTTCTATGACGTTTACTCCTTGTCCGCTACAAGCTTCACATCTGCCACCTTTGACATTGAAGGAAAATTGTCCTGGTTTATATCCTCTGGTTTTGGCTTCGATGGTTTGGGAAAATACTTCTCTAATAACATCAAAAACTCCTGTGTAAGTTGCAGGGTTTGATCTGGGTGTTCTGCCTATGGGTGATTGATCTATAACTATGGCTTTATCTACACAGTTTAATCCTTTTATTTCTTCTATTTCTTTTGGTAAGGGTACTCTTTTTAAAAGATGATGTTGTAAAGCTGGATATAGTAATTCGTTGATTAATGTTGATTTTCCTGAACCAGAAACTCCAGTAACAGCCACCAGTTTTCCTAAGGGAATTTCTACATCTATGTTTTTTAAGTTGTTACGATGGGCGTTTTTTATTCTTAAACTTCTGCCGTTTCCTTCTCTTCTTGTTCCAGGTGTATGAATTACTCTTTTTCCTGATAGGTAAGCACCTGTTAATGATGCTTCTGCATTTAACAAGTCTTCTATATTTCCCTGAGCAATAATATTTCCCCCATGAATACCAGCACCTGGTCCAATATCAACTATATGATCTGCTTCCCGAATAGTTTCTTCATCGTGTTCGACAACTATTAATGTGTTTCCTAAGTCTCGTAATTTGGTTAAAGTTTTTAACAAACGTCCGTTATCTCTTTGATGCAAACCGATACTTGGTTCATCTAAAACATACAGAACTCCTGTTAAACCAGAACCAATTTGTGTAGCTAATCTAATCCGTTGAGCTTCTCCTCCCGATAATGTCATTGCCGGACGATCTAAGGTTAAATAATCCAAACCAACATCTAATAAAAATTGTAATCTAGCTTTAACTTCCCGTAAAACTAAATCAGCAATTTGCATTTGTCGGGGGCTTAATTGCAAATTTTCTACCCTCTCCCGACATTCCCGAATTGACACACTCGTTAAATCTAAAATTCCATATTGTCCTAATTTCACAGCTAAAGCTTCTGGCTTTAACCGCTTCCCTCCACAAACTTCACAAGGTTGATCTATTAAATATTCTTCTAATTTCTGCTTAACTAATTCTGTTCCTCCCTCATATTGCCGTTGCAAAATGGGAATTACACCTTTAAAACTCTGCTTTCTCTGTGTCTCTGTGGTTCGTTTTTCCTCTCCATGTAAAACAATTTGTTGCTGTTCCCTGGTTAAATTCTTCCATTGAGTTTGTAACTCAAATCCATAATCTAAACCCAGTGTATATAATAGCTCTAAATAATAGGAATTTTCCTTTTCTGACCAAGGTGCGATCGCTGCATAAATCGGTGCTTCGGGATTAGGTATCAACAATTCTTCAGAAAACCTTCTTAAAGTGCCAATTCCATGACAGTGAGAACAAGCACCATAGGGAGAATTAAAAGAAAACAAACGTGGTGATAATTCTTCCATTACCGCACCATGTTCTGGACAAGCAAAGTTTTCTGAAAATACCATTTCTGATGGTAATTTTTGTTCCGAAATACCTTGACTTTCCCCCCCATTTATTATATACTTACTATGTTGTCGCTCCTGCGCTGACTTATCTAATGTATCATTTAATACTTGAATTATAGCTATTCCGTTAGATTGCTTAAGGCAGGTGGTGAGAGAATCGACTAGACGCTCCTGTATATCGTCTTTTTTTACGAGCCTGTCAATAACCAGTTCTATATTATGTGTAATATTTTTATCCAATTCAATGGAATCTGAGAGTTCCAAGACCTCTCCATTGACCCTGATCCGAACAAAACCTTGAGCGGCTAAACTAGAAATTAGTTTGCGGTGAGTTCCCTTTTTTCCTCTGACGACTGGTGCAAGAATTTGAAAACGGGTGCGGTCAGGAAGTGCAAGGATGCGATCGCACATCTCATCAATGGTTTGGGGGGAAATAGAGCGATCGCAATGGGGACAATGGGGTTCACCAGCACGGCCATAAAGCAACCGCAGATAATCATAAATTTCCGTGACAGTTCCCACTGTAGAACGGGGGTTGTGGGAAGTTGATTTTTGGTCAATGGAAATGGCAGGACTTAAACCCTCGATAGATTCCACATCGGGTTTATCCAACTGACCCAAAAATTGCCGAGCATAAGCGCTCAGAGATTCCACATAACGCCGTTGACCTTCTGCAAAAATCGTATCAAACGCCAAAGAAGACTTACCCGAACCAGAAACACCAGTAAACACAATTAACTGATCGCGGGGTAATTCCAAATCAATATTTTTGAGATTATGCTGCCTAGCGCCCCGAATGCGAATAGTATTTTGGTTGTTTTGGGGATAGGGGAGGCGATCGCTCAAATTTGTTGCTAGGTGTTCTGACATATTGACAGAGGGAAGGTTACACAGTGAAACAGTCCTTAATAATAACGTAATTTTCTGATCTTTGAGATTTTCCCTCGTTTCTGCCTTTGTGTCCTTTGCATCCTTTTGTCTTGCCATAACGACAATTTTTAACGCCGACCTATTTAGGGGATGCTGAATAAACCAAAAAGCCTCACAATATTTTCCTAGTATTTTTGCAGAAACTTTTGGAAAGTATATCTGTCACGCTGTTTAAATATCTGAAAACCTACATACTTACCCATGTCTGCTATTGCTCAAGGTATTCCCGGACTACCAGATTTAACACATCCTGATGAATTAATCAAGTTTGGTACCCAACTACTTCAAGGTTCACTATTGTTTGTATTTTTAATTGTAGCCTTGGGAGTGGCGATCGCTCTCATCAGTTTTTCTCTGAGACGCAACACCAGCGAACAAGCTGTTTTCTTTGGTGAATGGTCAATTCGTTATTCCCAACTTCTCAAAGGACTACAACATTTAGCCTTGATTTTAATTTTAGTAGTTACGGGATTTTTCCTCACTTCTACTTTAAGCAACCGTTACCATCATTGGGAACAAGCAAAAGTAGCACAAGTAGCGGAAAGTGTAGCAGGTGATAAATTAGAACAAATTGCGCCCCAAGTGCGTTACATTATCGAAGAACCTTATAGCTATACTACTCAAGTTAACGGCAAAATAGTCAAGGTGACAGATAAACAAAAAGTTACTCGCTATTTAAACTTAGCAGGTTCAAATATTCAAGTTAAAATTGACCAAAGTGTGAACGTGCAAAATCGCAGTGCCATTTATAATACAGATTACACTGCTGATTATAAAATTGTCAATTCACTAAGTGATGTTAATAGTTTTTTCTTTGAAGCACCACCACCCTACGGTTATTCCTTACTTTCTAGTTATAAAGTAGAAAAAGATGGAACAAGATTAAAACAAATAAACCCTGGTGATTATGGTTTTCCCTTTCGCTTAGAACCAGGACAAGAAACCACAATTAAAGTTAGCTATCAAGCGCAAGGTGGACCCCGTTGGGTTTATAATGCCACAAATCAATTACTTTCTCAATTTCGCCTCACAACAATTGCTAATTTTAGAAATGCTGATTTTGCTAGTGGGATAGTTCCTCATGAAATTAAAAATGATGGTGACAGTACCCAATTTACTTGGATATTTGATGAAAATGTTTCTGTAAGAAATCCCTTTGGTGTATTTACTGCCACCAAACCAATAGGAAAAACTGGGATTATACCCCGGTTATTACTGTTAGCACCAGCCTTATTTTTGTGGTGGATATTGCTTTTATATTTGTCCCTACCCATGAGTTTAAAAAATTTGGCGATCGCTGCGGGTATTTTCTTTGCTTGCTTATTAACTTTAACCTATATGGCGCGGGTAATGAATGCAGAAATAGCTTGGTTAATGATTTCATTAATCTTACTTGGTTTCATCTATGGTTTAGGTACAAATCGTCACGCTGCTTTAGCCGCCATTATTTGTACTATTGCTGGAGCAATCTTACCTGTATTTGCATTATTAATTCCCTTTAGTGGTTTAACCTTGAGTTTGGCAGGTTTGTTATCAGTCGGGTGGTTAGCAATACATCATTGGTATAGACAATTGATAATTGATAATTGATAATTGACAACTATCAAATTCAAGGTTTAAAACCTTAAATTTGCAGGAGAAAAAACGAAAAAATTTTCTATTAGCCAATTCTCTCACTTTCTCCTGCAAGATAATTGTCAATTGTCAATTGTCCATTTTTGAAAAAAAATCAGTACACCGGTACGCGGACATCAATAGACATCTGGTAGTAATTAAATTTGCATAAGCACCAAACCTTTGTAGGGACAATTCATGAATTTTCCCTACGATAATTTTCACCAGAGGTATGATCAAATCCAATCTCTATATATTTATGGCATTTTGGCAGATATTTGCAGTGTTGCATTGCTATCCTAGATGCGCGAATGTCTTTGTGCGATAATTCCGACTTGCAGAATCCCTCGGTGTATAACCGGGGGTCTTTTTTTGGTATCAGTTTCCACCACTATTGAAAATTGACCACAAAACTGCACTCCTAACTTCTAAATTATCATCATCATACTTCATTCGACGTAGAAAGCATAAATTAAAACCCTTTCCTTGCGATAGAGTGCATAGATTTGTGAGCAAGATAAATTGATATCAAGACTAGTCCACATTCCAATGTCTTTGATTCTATCCTCTGGTGACTGACCTTCGCTGGAGGTGATTTTTTGTAAGAAGTCAGGAGTCAGGATATTAAAAATAAATTTCTTCCCTGTTCCCTGTTCCCTGTTCCCTATTCCCTATTCCCTTCTTTACAGCTATGAAAAAGCGCCAGGGAAAGCGGATTAAAATCTGGCGCATAGATTCCATCAGTTGTGTACGTGTTATAAACAAAGTGTAGATAACAGTAACAAAATCCAAGGTTCTTGATCTTTAAGAAACTTTTTGTTAGTTACGTTATCAGTACCACTAAAATTTTACTACCAAAAAAACAACAGTTTTTCTAACAGTTTCAGTGGCACACCAGTTTGTATTAGAATCATAGTCCATTTATTCAATCTTCATAATTAACTTATTACTTCTTAATATCAGCTATCAGCTATCATTTACCAGCTATCAGTTGACAGTTAGCCGTTTTCAATGTTCACTGTTAACAGTTGACTGTAAACTGTTCCCTGATTAATATATGATGAATAAATTAACACCTAAAAACTGGATAATTATTCAACAGAGACTAACACCTTATCTATTTTTATTACCAGCTTTAGTTTTATTAAGCTTAACTGTTTTTTGGCCTGCGCTGCAAGCATTTTACCTCAGCTTTACCAGCTATCAAGATATTGGAGAAGCGCCTAAATTTATCGGTTTTGACAACTTTCTGCGTTTATGGAAAGATGTTGTTTTTTGGAAAACCTTAGAAAACACCTTTCTCTATCTTGTGGGAGTTGTGCCAATTTTGGTAATTACTCCCTTGATTTTAGCGATTTTAGTAAATCAAAAATTGCGGGGTATGAATTGGTTTAGAACTGCATATTATACACCTGTAGTCATTTCCATGGTTGTTGCAGGTATAGCTTGGAAATGGTTGTATGCAGAAAACGGTTTATTAAATCAATTCTTGAAAACTTTAGGTATATTTCCCGAAGGAATTCCTTGGTTAACAAGTCCAGAGAAAATATTAGGAATTGTCCCCATTTCTTTAGCTAGTGTAATGGCTGTAACTATTTGGAAAGGATTAGGATATTACATGGTAATTTATTTAGCGGGATTGCAATCTATTCCTGCTGATGTTTATGAAGCAGCAGCAATTGATGGTTCAGATGGTATTCGCAAACATTTAGATATTACCATTCCTTTAATGCAGCCTTATTTAGCTTTAGTAGCGGTAATTTCGGCGATTTCTGCCACTAAAGTCTTTGAAGAAGTTTATATTATGACAGGAGGCGGACCCCTGAATAGTTCTAAAACAATTGTTTACTATTTATATGAACAGGCATTTAGTAATTTAGAATTTACCTATGCTTGTACAATGGGCTTGGTGTTATTTTTAATCATTTTAGGATTATCACTTTTGCGATTAGCAATTAATCAGCAAGATGGTAATTTGGGTGTGTAATTAGGGGTTGCTGAAAATTTTCAGCAAACCTTAATTATTTCGGCACAGCCCAAGAACGAACTTGACCTAAAGTTACAGGAATTCTGTCACTAACATCAATAGTAAACAGAAAAACTCTCTTCGCTCTATGGTATTATTTACTGGAATTTTCTGGCTGTATTCTGGATTCTGCGTTTTGCGTTCTGTATTCTTACTTGTCAGACTCAAACATCAATATTAATTACTAACCATGAAAACCTTAATTTCTTCTTTAGTCGTTTTAGGAATTGGTGCAACAGTGTTAGTGTCTAATCAGAGTATTGCCCAATCATCTAAAATTGAAGAATTTGTTGCTAGGGGTACAGAACCATTTTGGAGTGTGACTGTTGGTAAACGGGGAATTATTTATAGTTCTCCAGAAATTAAACAGCAAATCTTCCGTTATACAGCACCATTAACAGCCCAAGGAAGACCAAATGATTTAGTTAGAGTATACCGCTTTAGAGGTCGGGAAAACAATATGTTAATTCTGCGAAAAGTTAATACTTGTAGTGATGGGATGTCAGATCAAAAATACCCGTATTCAGCTATTTTGATGTTAGGAAATAGGGTTTTAGAAGGTTGTGCTGAGAAAAAATAATATCATTTATTTGGTAATTGGTAATTGGGAAAAATAAAATGATTACCTAGTCCCTAGTCCCTAGTCCCCAGTCCCCAGTCCCCAGTTAAAATCTTCTTTCAAACTCAATAATTGCCCGACTATCATCAGTTAAATTTGTGGAAGCACGAACACGAAAATCATCATTAATTCTGTAATTAATACCCCATTGAAAGGGGTCACTAGCGGTTAAAATTTTGATCGTAGAAAAGGAAAATTTGCTAGAAATATCCACACCTGCTTCTAATGCTAATTCTATAGTCGAGTTGCTTTTACCTGCTTCGGGTTTATCAGAAAGAATGGTAGGAAATATCCGCAGTTCACTTAAACCAAAAGCATCTCCAATTTGGCTAAATGCAGCTTGAAAGTTATTGAAAACAGCCGAACCAGCAATATTAATTAAACCCAATGTTGTGTCACCACGTCCTTGGGTGTCTACAAACCCACCTCCTAACAAAGTGACAATTTCTGTTTGTGAACGTGAGGGACTACTTTTTAATTCTAAATTCTCATTTAGTTGACTAGCAAGACCTTTAACTATTGCTTCGACGCGGACGGTTTCTAATTCTGATAACCCTGTAGAAACTTGTCTGCTGAGATCAATTGTTTGGATTCCATCTAACACTTTAGCAAACAGTTTAATATCTAACTCAGGATCACGAGGATCAGAAGTTTTAAAAGTTGCAGTATGTTTATAGTTACGAGCTAAATTGAATTGGGTAGTAAATAAATTTACGCCACCTTTGGTTAATCTGATAGTTCCTGCGGGTATAGGATTATTTAAAGTACCACTTACATTTAAATCACCAGTTGCTAGGAAGTTAAAAACAGGTGGACGAGCTATTTCTACACTTTTTCCTAGCTTGATTTGCAAATTATTTAATCTGGTTATTCCGCTTTCAAGATCACTAGTTTTGTTTTGCTTGTTAGCGGCGATGATTGATAAATCAGAACCTGTTTGAGATAAGGTTTGTGTATCAGATTCTGTTAGTAAAATTTGACCATTAGATAATTCTATCTCACCACCAATTGCTGGTTGTAATACTGAACCTGTAATTTCTAAATTACCACTTGCACCACCTTGATATAATCCCTTGAGATTTAATACTAATTGTTCTAGTTTCACACTCAAGGGTTTATCTATTTGGATGTTTTGACTGTTGAAAATTGGTATTTCTCCTGTGGCTTCTATTTTACCATTGCTAAACTGCCCTTTGAGGTTTTCTACTAATACTTTATTAAAATCAAATTCGGCTTTTCCAGACACATTATTTAGTTTACCTTGTAAAGCTTGGGCTGCAAATGTGGCGTTATTAAGAGAGGCAGTACCTTTAACTAATGGTTGTTGTCTAGTTCCTCTGACAGCTAAATCTACTTCTCCTTCACCGTTCTCAAAAGCTATTTGATCGGTGAACAGATTTAATAATCCTAAACCTTCATCTTTGACTTTGACATCTAGGGTAATTTGATTGTTGTCTGGTGTTACTGATGCAAATGGTAATTTATAGGGAATATCACCAGTAATGTTAACTGGTTCGTTTCCTACTGCTATGACTTGACTACCAAATTTCAAACGTCCATCAGCATAACTAAAACCTGCGTTGGCTGACTGTATTCGTTTTTGATTGAGTGTTCCTTCTGTGATTTTTAATTGTCCTCTAGCTTGGGGGTTGGCTATACTACCAGCTATAGCAGCATCAATGTTAAGATTACCGCTAATTCCTACGGGGATTTTGACAAAGTTATTTAATAGTTGAATCGGGAATTTTTCGACTGTTAATTTTCCTGATTGTTCTTCACCACCAACATTACCAGTAAAGGCTATGAGTCTATCTTTCGCTTCGATGCTCAAAGGTTGTAACCGCAAAACACCTTTTTCAAAAGCACCTTTAGCAATGACTTTTTCGGCACGATAAAACCGATTAGGTTCTGTTTCTCGACCCCAAGTAAAGTTTTGTCCTTGTAAGTTAAATTGTGCTGTTGGTCCGTTTTTTGTAGCGGTGTTGATGGCAATTTCTCCGTTGAAAGTTCCCTTTAAGTCTTTTAAATATGGTATTGGTTTTGATTCTAGCCGTTTTTGTTCTTCCGCAACTAAAAGTGCTTCAATTTCTGCTAAACGTTGAATTTGATTAAATAAAGGTTGATTTGGTAAACCTCGTGGGTTGGTGGTTAAATCTGCTGCTGTACCGTAGGTGGGAGGTGTTAAACCTCTTTGTAAATCTTGGATTTCAAATATTTGGGCAACGGTGAGTAAATCTTGAATTTTGCCTTGGTTGATGTTAATTTTGGCTTGTACTTGGGGACCTTGAGGAGTTTGTTTGAGGTTAGCGTCAAACAGGTAGCGACTTTGATCGTTGATAAATTCGCTGTTTGTTAAGGTGGCTAAATTATTGTTGTATTGAAATTCGGTGGTGAAGCGATCGCCTTTAATTCTGCCAAGTTGCGGTTTGGCGATCGCAATATTTCCCCGTGTTGCTAATGTCTGTTGATTTATTTGCAAATCTCCCGTTAACAAACCAGCTAATGCACCTTGACCCAAAATCGGATTATTAGGTAAGTTTAAATTTAAGTTTAAATTTAACACTTGTAAGGGGAAATTATTAACTTTAACTGCCCAATTTTCGCCTTGAGATTGACCTGTAGCTGATGCTTGTTGCCACTGTACTAAAAAGGCGCTAGGTTGATTATTGGCATTTAATTTAGCTGCTAGTCTGTCTCTTTTACCAGCAACATCTAAACTTAAACCCCTTCCTTGCACTAAATTAATGTTACCAGTTAATAATGGTTCAAAGGCAAACTTTTGTATTTTGCTTTGCACTTGCAAATTTTGCAAACCCAAAGATCCAATAACATTCGGTGCTGTGATTTTCCCGGTAATTTGTCCTTTAAAATCTGCGTTTCCAGCTACATTGATCGCATGAGGTAATTGCAAAGGTAATTGTTTAAGGTCATAATTTTGCGCTTGAACATTGAGATTTAATTGAGTAATTTCTGGTATACCTGGTTGTTTAGCATCAGCTAAAATATAACCACTGGCGTTTAAATTTGGAGTTCTTGCTTGGGGAATAGTTAATTGTTGACCATTCCAAGAACCTACAGCATTTAAAGGAGAATTTATTCCCGGAATACCTCGACTAAATTGCACTTGACCAGTAGCACGAATATCAGCTAATTTCGCAGACCCAATAATACCAGCAACTTTTAACTGACCTGCAAATTTACCTGATAATTGTTGATTTAAACGTTTTAATTGTACACCAGAACTATTAACTAATGCTTGGTAACGACCATTAGCAAGTTGAATATTAGACGCTGTAACTGTTCCCCCGGCAAGATTTAACTTTGCTTGACCATTTGCTTGAATAGTTTCAGGTTGAAAAGATGTAACATTACCAGCAACATTAAACTCACCAACTAATGCACCTTGTATTTGAGGTGGAACATTTGCTAATCTCTGCACAGGTACATTTTCTACTGCAACTTGCGCCTTGTAGCGACCATTACTAACTTGAATATTTTTAGCTGTAATTGTGCCATCATTAACTTTTAAACTGCCTTCACCAATAGCACCAAAATTATTGAAGTTGAAATTTTCGGTATTACCTGCAATAGTAAATTTCCCGGCGATGGGATTATTGAAAATGGGGGGAGATTGTTTTAAGATTGTTCCCAAGCGTACATCTTGAGCTATCAAATCAGCAATAAAGTTTTTATCTTCTAACTGAAAACGAGAAATGGCAATTTTACCGCCAGCAATATTAATCTTGGCATCTTCTGGACGAATATTAGTAATTTTAAAGTTTTCAGAATTTCCTGAAATGATTAATTTACCGTTAAATGCTGCGTTATTTAAAGAGATATTTTCTAATTGTTCTTCTTTGAGAAATGGTGTTAATTTCACACCTGAAGCTTGAGCGACAGCTTGCCAACTTTGAGGATTATAATTACCATAAACCCGGATTATATTCCCAGCAATATTAACAGCAACATTACGAAAATTAACTGTACGATTTGAGTTAATAATTGTTTCACCAGTAGCAGCATAGGTGGCTTGGGGAGCTTGCCATTTTACAAAAGTTTGAATATTGTTAGCTGTACCAATGAGGTTAGCTGTAGCTGAGACAGTGCCAATTTTGAATGTAGAGTTAATATGATCATTATAAAGTTTAGCGATCGCATCCCCTGGAACATTTTTAGCAGTTAAGTTCACATTGATTTGCGGTACTTTCCCCAGGGCAATTTTTCCCGCCCCGCTAACTTCACCCCCTAATGTAGTTTTGCCTTGAATATCTTTGAGAGTCAGCAGAGCATCACGAGTTGAAAGCTCAAATTTACTACTAACTTTCTCAAAATCAACTTGATCAATTTTGGCAGTTTTGATATTAGCCACAGTTCCTGAAAGCACAGGTTCTTCAATATTTCCTAATATCTGCAAATCGGCTTTTACTACCCCACTCACAGGGAAAGGTGATTGCAATTTCAGAGTTTCTAAGGCATTTGACACACTTACAGCATTGACACGCCCTGATAAATTAAAACCTTTTTCTCGGTCAATCACACCTTTAGCAGTAAGGGGAATTTTCCCATAATTACTAACTACATTATCTAACTCTATAGCTAATCCTTGAAACTTGACATTTCCCTGAGTATTGCTTAATAGTTGTGGGACCTGGGGAATTTGTAGAGTTACCCCTTGTAAAGCAGCAGTACCATCTAATAAAGTTTGTTGATTTGGTATTAATTGAATTTGTAAATCACCATTTACCCGACCAGCTTGTAAATTTATTGGTAATTGAATCAAACGAGTAATATCTGCGGCTAATAAATCTTGGGTTTTTACCTTTAAATTACCTTCTAAATTTGCCTGGGCGCGGAGATTTCCTTGCAGGAAAATATTACCACCGTTCTCTGGTTTTCCGGCTACGTCAAATTTAATCAGTCGGTTATTTTCTATCAGTTGGGCAGTTCCGTATAGTCCTGAAAATGTTACAGGTATTGGGGACTGGGAACTGGGGACTGGGAAATTGATATTTTTCCTTTGTTTCTCTGCTGCTTCTGCTTTCCCTGTTGCCTGGGTTTTCTGGTTTCCTACTAATATTAACTTGGCGTTGCGAACGCGCAGTTTATCTAAATCGGTTTTAATCAGTCCTGGTTTTCCTAGTGGGGCGATAGTGGTAGTGATCCAGCGTCCTTGGTTATCCTGTTGAATATAAATATCTGGGTTAATTAAAGTAACATCTAATTTTAATTGACGATTAACAACTAACTGCCAAGGATCAAAACCCACATCTACCGCTTCTATTGTCACCCGATCTGTATCCGTGGGTGTGGGGGGGATAGCTGAAGCAGCAAACCTAACTCCTGTGAGGGAAAATTCTTTTACTTCTCCCAATTCAACTGGACGGTTGAGGATATTGGTAAGATTTTGTTGTGCTAGGGGTGCTAACTCTGTTTGGATAAAATTTCTTAAACGCCAAATACCACCGATGATTACAATTAGCAAAAATGCGCCTAACCCCATGCTACCACGACTCAATATGATCAACCATAAGCGTTTGCGGCTTGCGGTTGGGGTTTCTTGATCTTTTTTGGAAGTGTTAGACATGGGTTTGCACTATGGAAATTGCCGGAGTTAGTGGTCAAACATCCTCTTATAATTAGCACAATATTTAGCTGTGCCACTGGTAGGGTTAGTAGCTAGTTACTGTTTTCTTAACCAATACTAACAAATACTCACATTTACTGAAAATTTCCTGTCATCTTTTGCTTTGTGACAGAATTACAGTAAAATCACTGTATGCTACTAGGATTCAAAACCCAACTCAA